>CAIXTG010000075.1 GCA_903922325.1 uncultured Actinomycetes bacterium | reverse complement strand
CCGCTGAACGATTTTGATCAAGTGCGCGATCAGTACGACGTTCAGCTATCGAACCCAAATCAGCAGCTGCAATTGCTAAGAAATCTAAAACATAGCCAACTGGTGCACCATGAAAATTTCCATTTGATTCAACGCGACCATCGGGCAAAACAACTGGGTTGTCAATTGCACTTGCTAGTTCGCGAGTAGCAATAGTTGCGGCGTGGGCAATGGTGTCGCGAACTGCGCCGGCAACTTGTGGGGCACAACGAAGTGAGTAAGCATCTTGCACGCGAGAATCATTTTCGCGATGCGAAGCGACAATCGGTGAACCTTTTAACATCGCAAAGATATTTGCCGCGCTTTGCGCCTGACCAACTTGTGGGCGTAATGGGAAATGCAGATCTGGGGCAAATACTCGATCGGTACCGAGCAAGCCTTCGATGCTCATGGCAGTAGTTATGTCAGCAACTGTGCAAAGTTCAGCTAAATCATTAATCGCCATGATCAACATTCCGAGCATGCCATCAGTGCCGTTAATCAACGCCAAACCTTCTTTAGCTTCTAGCTCGATTGGTTTAATGCCAGCAGCTGCAAGTGCTTTGGCAGTTTCCATCTCAACGCCACTGGCATCGTGCACGCGACCTTCGCCCATTAACGCCAAGGCGCAATGAGACAACGGAGCTAAATCGCCACTGCAGCCAAGTGAGCCAAATTCAGGCACAACGGGCGTAATTCCGGCATTAAGTAGATCGCAATATGTTTGAGCAAGCTTCAGTCGTACACCTGTGCGACCAGATGCCATGGTTCGCAAGCGCAAGAGAATTAGCGCACGCACAACTTCGCGTTCAACTGCTGGGCCAACGCCGGCAGCATGAGAGCGAATTAAAGATTTTTGCAATTGCGCACGATCTTTAACATCGATATGACGATTAGCAAGTGCGCCAAAACCAGTTGATACGCCGTAAACCGGAATTCCGCCGGCGGCATACTCTTCAATATATTTACGAGAACTGTTAATCGCAGTAGCGCTTTCTGCCGAAATTGAAACTTTCGCACCATAGCGAGCAACGGCTATAACTTCGGAAAAAGTTAACCCAGAAGTTCCGAGAACTACTTCAGTGATTTGATCAGCTGACTTGGTTGCCATTGCGCCATACCTGTTCTACTAAATTTACACCCGGCCGATATGCCAAATGTAGATAAGAAGTACTACTTAGAACTGAAAAGTCAGCTTTAGCACCTACGGTTAAATGTCCGACATCTTTGCGGCGAAGAGCCAGCGCGCCACCTTTTGTTGCCGACCACAACGCTTGCTCTGGCGTAAAGAACATTTCGCGAACTGCCAACGCAATCATCAGCGGCATGCTAGTTGTATAAGAACTGCCCGGGTTGCAATCACTAGCTATAGCTATATCAATGCCAGCTTCAAACATACTCCGAGCATCTGGGTACTTGCTACGAGTAGAAAATTCAGCGCCTGGCAAGAATGTGGCCACTGTCTTTGAATTAGCTAAAGCTGCAATATCAGAATCATCAAAATGTGAAATGTGGTCAACTGATGCGGCGCCTAGTTCAACGCCCACTTTGATTCCTTCGCCCGGCTCGAGTTGATTGGCATGCAATCGAGGCAACAATCCTTTAGCAATACCGGCTTTTAGAATTTGGCGAGTTTGTTCTGGGCTAAATGCGCCGCGATCACAGAAAACATCGATCCATTTTGAGTGTGGGGCAACGGCTTCAAGCATGGGGCCGCAAACCATTGCTACGTAGTCTTCTGGGGAACTTTTGAACTCAGCTGGCACAACATGGGCGCCTAAGAAAGTGGTTTCTTCGGTGAATTCGCGAGCAATCTGCAAACTGCGAACTTCATCGGCGATTGATAGCCCGTAGCCAGATTTGATTTCAATGGTTGTGGTGCCCGAAGTTAAACCTTCAATTACTAGAGCTGCGGCATTGGCTCTTAATTGCTCATCATTTGCGCTCCGAGTTTGCTCAACAGTGTAGTTAATACCACCTGCTGCATAAGGTTGGCCTTGCATGCGTGCGGAAAACTCAGCAGCTCGATCACCGGCAAAAATTAAATGGTTATGGCTATCGACAAAACCGGGAATAACAGTTTTGCCTTTAGCACTGATCACGTTTTGGTGTTCGCTAACTTTTACTTCGCTGCGCGAGCCAACCCAAGACACTTTTCCATCGCTTACCGAAAAAGCTGCATCATGAATTATGCCAAGCGGAGTGCCATCAATTGCTGCCTCATTTGTTACGAGGCAGCCAATATCTGTAACTAACAGATCAGACATTTACTATTCGATATCCAACATTGGCACATGTACGTGACGCTCTTTTGCAGTGTTGATCGCGTGGTCATAGCCAGCATCAGCATGTCGAATAACACCCATGCCCGGATCATTTGTTAGAACTCGCTCTAGTTTTTGTGCGGCAAGCTTTGTACCATCGGCAACTGAAACTTGTCCGGCATGAATTGAACGACCCATACCAACGCCACCACCATGGTGCAGTGATACCCAAGATGCACCGGAAGCGATATTTACCATCGCATTTAATAGTGGCCAGTCGGCGATTGCATCAGAGCCATCGATCATTGCTTCGGTTTCGCGATAAGGCGATGCCACTGATCCACAATCTAAATGGTCTCGCCCAATCACAATTGGTGCCGAAACTTCACCGCGAGCAACTAAATCATTAAAAGCTAAACCAGCTTTCTCGCGCTCGCCATAACCTAACCAACAGATGCGGGCAGGCAAGCCTTGGAAAGCCACTTTTTCTTGTGCCATGGTGATCCAGCGGTTTAGCTCTTGATTTTCTGGGAATAGATCAAGTACTGCCTTATCGGTGCGATAGATATCTTTCGGGTCCCCCGAAAGTGCTACCCAGCGGAAAGGACCTTTGCCTTCGCAGAACAATGGCCGAATATAAGCGGGCACGAATCCTGGAAATGCGAACGCGCGACCAAAGCCACCTTGTCGCGCTTCATCGCGAATTGAATTTCCATAATCAAAAACTTCAGCGCCCTTATCCATGAAGCCAACCATGGCTTCGACATGTTTTGCCATTGAAGCTTGTGCGCGTTTAGTGAAATCAATTGGATCTGCCTGCGCTAACGAAGCCGCATCGTGATAATCAACTCCGGCTGGAATATAAGCAAGTGGATCATGTGCTGAAGTTTGGTCAGTCACAATATCGATTGGAACATCCATTGTTAACAACTTTGGAAATAGCTCTGCGGTATTACCAACTAAGCCAACTGACAGTGGCACGCCCAAGCTCTTGGCTTTTAGAACTCGAGCAATTGCATCATCTAAGTTATCTGCAATCTCATCCAGATAACGAGTCTCTACGCGCTTTTGTAAACGGGTTTTATCAATATCGATGATTAAACAAACGCCGCCATTCATAGTCACTGCAAGTGGTTGCGCACCACCCATGCCGCCACAACCACCAGTTAGCGTCAATGTTCCTTGAAGCGTGCCACCGAAACGTTTGCGTGCAACGGCCGCAAAAGTTTCATAAGTGCCTTGCAGAGTTCCTTGCGTGCCAATATAAATCCAAGATCCAGCGGTCATCTGGCCATACATAGTTAGCCCAAGATGTTCTAGCCGGCGAAACTCTGGCCAATTAGCCCAATCGCCAACCAAGTTTGAATTAGCGATTAATACTCGAGGCGCCCATTCATGAGTTTGGAAAACACCAACCGGTTTGCCTGATTGAACGAGCAGAGTTTCATCATCTTTTAAATTAGTTAGGCTTTTAACAATTGCATCAAATGCCGGCCAGTTACGGGCAGCTTTTCCGGTGCCACCATAGACAACTAAGTTCTCTGGGTGTTCAGCAACAGCGGGATCTAAGTTGTTATGCAGCATGCGTAGGGCTGCTTCTTGGCCCCAACCTTTAGCCGTTAAATTAGAACCGGTCGCAGCATGCAGAATGCGGGCGCTATTTGATGTTGAACTCATTGGTCGAGAATAGCGTCAGGCACGCTAGGAATACAGGGATTAACTCAATTGCTTTGTTGATTTACTCCACGAAT
>CAIXTG010000074.1 GCA_903922325.1 uncultured Actinomycetes bacterium | reverse complement strand
CCCAATTCCAGGTGTCGAAAGAGCTCTAACTCTTAGAACTGTCGAAGATGTTGAGCGCATAGTTGCTCGAGTAGATCAAAAGCCAAGTAGCGCGGTTGTTATTGGTGGCGGTTTCATCGGCGTCGAAATTGCCGAAAATCTCATTCATCGTGGGATAAAAACTTCAGTTATCGAAGCTTCAGATCAAGTTCTAGCGCTACTAGATCCTGAGATGGCTTCGCTGGTTGCCAAAGAGATGACATCACATGGCGTTGATCTACAACTTGGCGTATCGGTAAGTGTTATTGGCTCACATACTGTGACGCTTAGCGATGGCTCAGAAATTCCAGCTGATCTAGTAATTCTGGCAATTGGCGTACGCCCTGAAATAAACCTTGCCAAAGCAGCCGGAATCAAGATCGGCACTCGAAACGGTATTGAAGTTGATGACTACAACCGCACAAGTGATTTAGATATTTATGCAGTTGGCGATGCCGCTGAGAAAACAGATGCGTTAGACGGAACTGCAACTCTGGTACCGCTTGCAAACATAGCCAATCGACACGGTCGCATTGTGGCCGATCACATCAATGGTCGAATTGTTCGCCCGGTAACAACTATCGGAACTGCAATTGTTAAAGTCTTTGACTTGATGATTGCGGCAACTGGCTGGAATGAAAAGCGATTAGTCACAGCTAATAGACCCCATCTGATGATTCATTCACATCCAAATTCACATGCTGGCTATTACCCAGATGCAAAGCAGATGACCCTTAAATTAATTTTCGAACCAGTTACTGGTGAAATTCTTGGTGCCCAAGGTGTTGGAATCGAAGGAGTCGATAAGCGCATTGATGTAATTGCTACAGCAATGCGTGGTTCGATATCCGCACCTGAACTAGCCGATCTAGAACTAGCTTATGCGCCACCATTTGGATCAGCCAAAGATCCAGTGAATATGCTGGGCTATATCGCCGAAAACTTGATTTCTGGCTTAGTCGAAACTTCGCAATGGAATCAAATCGATGAATATCTAGATAAAGGTTTCACCTTGCTAGATGTTCGAAGCGCTGGGGAATATGGCCGTGGATTTATTCCAGGTGCCAAAAATATTCCGGTTGATGAAATTCGTGAGCGTTACCAGGAAATCTCTGGAAAAAACGTATTAGTAAATTGTCAGGTTGGTCAGCGAGGCCACACAGCATCATTGCTCTTAAAAGAGATGGGTTTTAACGCCGTTAACTTAGATGGTGGTTACTTAACTTGGAGTAATTCACCTGCTGCAACAAAAATTAAAGTCACTAACTAACAGAATCGGAGCAAAGATTATGTGCAGCAGAACAACTTGTCGTAAATGCGGAAAGCCAACCTGGAGCGGCTGTGGAAATCACATCGAGCAAGCACTGAAAGGTGTAGCTAAGAAAGATCGCTGCCAGGGTCATGCAAAAGATCCAGTCGAACCTGGTTTCTTTGCCAAGTTATTTGGTGGCAAGAAGTAGCTCTTTAGGATCAACTTAAAGGCGACCAGCTTCGTGGACTCGCTTTAAGAAGTCTTTTGTCTTTGCATGTTGCGGACTCTTTAGAACTTGATCAGCACTGCCACGCTCGAGAATCAAACCTGATTCCAAGAAACAAACTTCATCAGCTACTTGGGTAGCAAAGCCCATTTCATGGGTTGCTAAAACCATGGTCATGCCATCGTGCTTTAGGTCGCGCACGATACTTAAGACTTCATTGACTAGAACCGGGTCTAGCGCTGAGGTAATTTCATCGAGTAATAGAACGCGGGGATTAACTGCAAGTGAGCGGATGATCGCCACGCGCTGCTGTTGGCCACCGCTTAGACGATCAGGGTATTGGTCTGCTTTATCGGCTAAATCAAAGCGCTTCAGCAGCACCATAGCTTGCTCACGAGCTTGATCGGGCGCAATTCCGTGCACTTTGATTGGTGACAGCGTGATGTTTTCGAGCACGGTTTTATGTGGAAATAAGTTAAATGATTGAAAAACCATGCCTAGCTTGCGTCTTACTTCATCAACGCTGATTAGTGGGTCAGAGATTTCTTGGCCATCGAGAAAGATCTGGCCATCATCGATAGTTTCTAGCAAGTTAATGCAGCGCAGAAGTGTTGATTTTCCTGAACCAGATGCACCAATTAAAACAGTGGCGGTATGTTCTTTAACGGTTAGCGATAAGTCATTTAAAACAAGTTCGCTATCAAATGATTTGCGCACATTAACTAGCTCTAGAACGTTACTCATTAGATCGCACCTTCAGAATTCTGCTTGGCGCTGCTACGGCGAATTACGCGATCAATGTATCTAGTTAGTGGAATTGTGATTAACAAGAACAGGATGGCCGAGACTACATAAGGGGTGTAGTTGAAAGTACGGCTAGCGTTAATTTGGGCAGCTCGCACTGCATCGGTTACACCCAAGATAGAAACTAAACCGGTGTCTTTCAAAAGCGAAACAAAATCATTTAGTAGCGGCGGAATTACTCGTTTAATAGCTTGGGGCAGGACCACAAAGCGCATGGTTTGCCCAGAAGTTAACCCAAGCGATCTGGCTGCAGCTCGCTGACTCGGATGAATTGACATGATGCCCGAGCGAATAACTTCAGCAACGTAGGCCGAATAAGTTAGAACTACTGCCACAGTTCCCAGCACAATTACATTGCTAGTTAAACCAGCTAAGCGAAGCGCTGGAACTCCGAAACCAACTAACAAAATAATTAGCAGGAGTGGAGCACCGCGAAAAATATCAACGTAGGCAGTTGCTAAGAATCTAAATGGAGTTAGTGCAGGTGATTTTGTAGTGCGAATCAGCGCAAGCGAGAGCGCAATAACTGCAATAAAGAAGCCACCGATAAATGAAAGCTGAATATTTACGACTAGGCCACGTAACACTGTGGGCAGAACTTCGCGACCGTAATCAAGATCGAAGAAAGTTGCTTTAACCACGCGCCATCCAGGGGAGGTAATAATTAAGGTATATAAGGCGCCTAGGACTAAAACACTAGAGATGCCGGCAATCGTGAATTGCTTACGAGAAATCTGGCGCCGCGCATTCCGACGCTCAAGTTCACGAGAGCTTGGCGACCATGCTTGTTGGTCTGGACCGTTCAACATGGTCGCCAAACTACTCGTAAATGGACTGAACTTATGGCTTTAGAACTGCTGCGCCTGTCTCAGTTGCAAGCCACTTTTCAGTGATTGCAGCGAGGGTTCCATCAGCAGTAATCGCATCGACTGCTGCAGTTACGCAAGCTGTCAGTTTGCTGTCCTTTGAAAGCAAGAGACCGAATTGATCGCCAGATCCAGTTGATGGAAGCTGACCAACAATGATGCCCTTATCGATCTCAACACCAGATAGGTAGAACGCGGTTGGTAGATCTACAACCAAGCCATCGATCTGCCCATTCTTAAGAGCTGATACACCAGCGGCATTGTCATTAAATACCTGAGGCTTAATTCCGATTTGGTTTTCAATTGCATCAAGTGAAGTTGTGCCAACTGCAGCACCTAGCTTTGCGTTCTTTAGGTCTGCGATCGAAGTCTTTCCAGCAATCTTGCTGCCTTCGTAAGAAACGATTGCTTGTGGTGCGGTGTAGTAAGGAGATGAGAAATCAACAACTTTCTGACGATCTGGTGTGATCGAGAATTGCTGCAAGTTGAAGTCGAAGTTCTTTTCGCCAGGTGTTACAGCGCCATCAAATGTGGTGCGAACCCAAGTTACTTCGTCGTTGCTAAAACCAAGTTGCTTTGCAACTGCATATGCGACTGCACCTTCAAAACCAGTTCCGGTTTCTGGCTTGTCATCAAGAATCCATGGATAGTAAGCAGGTTCACCGGTTGCAATTGTTAACTTGCCAGATGCAACTGTTGCTAAATCAGCTTTCGCGCATGATGCTGAAGTTGCACTATCGGTTGTCTCTGACTTAGAACATCCGGTAATTGCGAGAGCGCTCGCAACTACAAGTGCTAGAAATAAACTGGTCTGCTTCTTCACGTTTGCTCCATTTCGTGGGGTGGAATTGTTGTGCGAATACGTGCTGAAGCGTAATCACGCTAAAGCAATGGTGTCTAGTTGCGAACAGCAGGCGTTCGCAGACTGATTGCGGCTGAGTTAGGCTCAGCCCATGACTTCTGTGACACCTTTTCTTTGGTTTGATAAAGACGCACTTCCGGCTGCCGAGTTTTATACCTCACTGATTCCAAATTCTGAGATTAAGAATGTAAATCGCAGCCCCGTTAGTGGCGATGTTTTCTCGCTGACTTTTACGGTGGCTGGCCGCGAATTCTTTGCCCTAAATGGCGGACCACACTTTGAATTCACACCAGCGATTTCACTTTTTGTGGAATGCGTCGATCAAGCCGAAGTAGATAAGTATTGGAATGCGCTAACTGCTGATGGTGGCGAAGAAAGTCGCTGCGGATGGTTAAAAGATAAGTGGGGGCTTTCTTGGCAGATTGTGCCAAAACGGCTGGGTGAAGTTCTATCTAACCCAGATCCAGTTAAAGCAAAGGCGGCTATGGACGCAATGCTGCAAATGAATAAGATTGTTGTTGCCGAACTAAACGCTGCGGTAGGGGAGTAATTAAATGAAAGCTATTCAGATTACCAAGTTCGGTGGCCCAGAGGTTATGGAATACCTCGATTTAGCCGACCCGATTGCTAAAGGCAGCGAAGAGTTAATTACTGTTACTGCAATCGGAATTAATTATGCCGATACTCATCAAACTGAAAATAGTTATTTATCAAAACAAGAGTTGCCGCTAGTTCCGGGTATCGAAGTAGTAGGAACAACTGCCGATGGTCGCCGCGTGTTAGCGCCAGTAGGTGCTGGGGGATATGCGCAATTAGCAGCAGTGCATCCACGCGCCATGATTGAAGTTCCAACTGGCGTTTCTGATCAACAAGCACTTTGCATGTTGGTACAAGGAAGTACGGCTTGGCATATTTTAAAAACAGTTGGTCATGTTAAAGCTGGCGAGACCGTAGTTGTTCATGCTGCGGCTGGTGGCGTTGGCACTATCGCAATTCAACTAGCCAAACTTTGGGGCGCGAAAGTAATTGCAGTAACTTCTTCCTCAGAAAAAGCAGCTCTTGCTAAAAAACTTGGCGCCGATGTAACTATCGATGCCAATGTCGAAGATTTAGCTGCAGCTATGTTGGCGGCAAATGAGGGCAAGCCAGTTGATTTAATTCTCGAGATGGTCGGCGGAAAAACTTTCGATGCGAGCTTGGCTGTATTGGCACCTTTTGGTCGATTGATTACTTATGGCATGGCTTCACGTACGCCGCCTACTTCAATTAACCCAGCGGTATTAATGGGTGGCAGTAAAACGATCACTGGTTTCTGGCTCTCACATTGCTTCGGCAAAAAAGAGATGATGAACGATGTAATCAACGAACTCTTCCAATTGGTTGTTGCCGGAAAATTGCACCCAGTAATCGGTGCCACCTTCCCGCTTTCCAAAGCGGGCGATGCTCACCGAGCAATGCTTGCTCGCCAGACAACGGGTAAGATTGCGCTAGATCCAGCGCTATAAATATGGTGTAACAGCACCATTTTTCGATTTACCGTTTGAGCCTGTACGCTCAGGGACTGATCAACGCCCCCCTAGCTCAGTCGGTAGAGCGTTTCCATGGTAAGGAAAAGGTCACCGGTTCGATTCCGGTGGGGGGCTCGAAAGTG
>CAIXTG010000073.1 GCA_903922325.1 uncultured Actinomycetes bacterium | reverse complement strand
GCAAAGCGTTGGGCAGCCGGCTTAATTGGTTTCTATGCAACTGTTAAAACTTATGCTGATTTCTTTGAATTCCACGGAATGCTAGATCAACAAAATGCGGTAATTGAAAAATTCAAGACCGGCGTTTCAAGTGATGATTTAGGCGATGTAGTGCCAGATGAAATGGTTGATGCTTTAACCCTGGCTGGAGATACTGATGAAGTCATTGAAAAGATTGCTCGATATGAAGGCCTAGCTAATACCGTTAAGTTAAGTCCACCAACACATGGACTTGATAATGCAACTGTGCGCCAAGCTCAGAATCAAATTATTGAAATGATTCCAAGTTTGGTTCGAGGCTAATTCATGCTCCCATTAGCAGATGTGCGAATTCTTTCGGTCGAGCAGTACGGCGCTGGCCCATTTGCAACTGTTCATTTAGCTGATCTGGGTGCTGAAGTTATTAAAGTTGAAGACCCATCAGTCGGTGGCGATGTTGGTCGATATGTACCTCCATATGCTGAAGGCGAAGATTCACTCTTCTTTGAAACTTTTAACCGCAATAAGCGATCTATTTCGATTAATTTAAATACGCCTGCTGGACGCGCAGTATTTGAAGATCTAGTCAAAGTTTCTGATGTTGTATATAGCAACTTACGGGGCGATGTTCCTAAGAAAATGCGCATTACTTATGACGACTTGAAACATCTGAATCCTAAGATTGTTTGCTGTTCGCTTACCGGTTTTGGCATGACCGGTCCTCGCTCGCAAGAACCAGGTTATGACTATATTTTGCAAGGTTTAGCTGGCTGGATGGATCTAACGGGTGAGCCAGATGGCCCACCAACTAAATCTGGTTTATCGATGGTTGATTATTCAGGTGGTTTGATTTCAACTATTTCATTATTGGTTGCGCTGCATGCGGCTCGACGTGATGGCATCGGAATGGATTGCGATGTTAGTTTGTATGACACAGCAATCGGAATGCTTACTTACCCAGCAGCTTGGCATATGAACGCTGGTTTCGAACCAGTTCGCACTCACCATTCAGCTCATCCATCACTTGTTCCCTTCCAAGCTTTCGAAGCATCAGATGGTTGGTTAATCGTTGGTTGTGCCAAAGAGAAGTTCTGGCAACGTTTAACCGTAGTTATTGAGCGCCCTGAGCTAGCTACCGATGAGCGATTTGTTAACTTTGCAGCGCGATTGAAGAATAAACATGTTTTGATTCCGATGCTGGAAGAAATTCTGGCAAAGCAGAGCGTTAGCTATTGGTTACCAAAACTTTATGCTGAATCAATTCCGTGCGGACCAATTAATACAGTGGCACAGAGTTTGGTTGAGCCACACACTATTGCGCGCGAGATGATTATTGAAACTGATCACCCTCGTTACGGAAAAGTTAAGCAAGTTGCGACCCCAGTAAAAGCTGGTCCGGCTCGCACAGATAATCGTCGCGCACCGCAGCGCAATGAAGATGCTGATTACGTACTAGCTGACTTGCTTAAATATGACGCAGCAAAAGTTGCGCAACTTTCAGCAGATCAGGCATTTACTGCCAAATGAGTACTGTGCAGGAATTAGCAGAGTGGGCCTTAAAACTCACTTGGTCTGACCTGCCTGCAAGCGTTCAAAACATTGTAAAAGAACATGCACTAGATGGATTTGGTGATGCAGTCGGCGGTCGTACGACTGCAGTAGCGAATGCTGCAGCTGCAACGGTTGCCCAATATGGTGAATCGAGCGCTGCAACTATTTGGGGCAGCGGTAATAAGACTTCGGTACCGGCCGCAGCCTTTATTAATGCGATCTTAATTCATGCACTTGATTTTGATGACACTCATGCAGGGGGACTGGTGCATGCAACTGCGCCGACTTTGCCGGTTGCTATGGCACTGGGCGAATCACTAAATGCAACTGGCGAAGAAGTTATTACCGCTTACGCAGCAGGTCTGGAAATTATTTGCCGACTTGGCGCGGCTACCCCACATGGTTTTCATGCGCGTGGCTTACATGCGACTCAAGTCTGCGGCACCATTGCAGCGGCAGTTGTGGCAGCAAAGTTAATGAAGTTATCAGTTGCACAAACCGTTAATTCAATGGGAATTGCGGGCAGTTTTTCTGGCGGTCTGCTGGAATTCTTAAACACTGGTTCATCAACAAAGCAGATACATCCGGGTATTGCTGCGCAAGGCGGCGTTACTGCTGCGAATATGGCAGCTAATGGTGCAAGTGGCCCCGAGTCAGTAATTGAAGGACAGTACGGAATCTTCAATGCACTTAGTGATCGACCAGCAGATATCGCTAGCGTTACTAAAGATTTAGGAAAAGATTGGCAATCTGCCCAAATAACAATTAAGCCATACCCTGCTTGCCAGTTGTCGCATGTAACACTGGATGCCGTAAAGATTGCTTGGGCTAGTGCTAAAGCAACTGGAATTTCAGTTGCAGATATCGCAAAGATTTCGGCGATCGTGCATCCAGATTCAGCCAAAATTGTTTGTCATCCGCGTATCGAAAAGAATGAACCAAAGACGCCATATGATGCCAAGTTCTCATTACCTTGGTCAGTCGCTGCGCTATTAATTGATGGCGCTCTAGTTGTTGATACTTTCGAACCCGCATCAATAAAGCGCCCAGCAGTTATTGCTTTAGCTAGCAAATTCGAATACTCCGAAAAGAGCGAGGTGGCAGCCGCGGCAGCAGCTGCTGGATTCGTAGAAATTACAACTAACGACGGTCGCACTTTTTCCGGCAAAGTTGCATCCAGTGCGGGCGGCCCAACTAACCGTCTGACTTTGGCTGCGCTTACCGAAAAGTTTGTTCTGCAATGTGCAGATCGCCAAGCAGCAACTGCCTTGGCCGATGAGATATTGCACATTGAAAGCGTGGCAAAGATCGCCACAATTGCGGCGAAGATTGCTACGTTAGGCAAATAGGGAGGGCTAAATGAGTAAATTTAAGGCTATCGAACCAAGTGTTTACCCTTGGTATAAATATTCTGATTACACATTTAGTTTAGGCCTGGCCACAGAAACTGATGCATTTATCTCTGGCCACACAGCCAGCACCTTTAATGCTGAAACTGGCCGCATGATTGTTGTTGGCGGCATGACCGATCAAGTAAACACTGCTTACGACAAGATCGAATGCATTCTCGAAGCTGCCGGCATGACTTTTGCTGACATTACTCGCGTCGTTGAAAACGTAACGATTAGTGGATTGCCTCATTACGCCGAAGCTCAAGCAGTTCGTATCGCTCGCTTTGCGGGTCATACTCCAACTATTTCCACCGTAATGGTTGATGCGTTGTTGCGCCCAGAAGCATTTATTGAAATTGAAGTTTATACAACTAAAGGTGGCGGCAAAAAGTTAAATAGTGGCGATGACTTAGCTTGGGCACGAAATACTGTAACTGAAGGTCACGATGGCTCAGTGTTTTTACCAACTCTCTTGCCAATTGATAAAGATGGAAATGTTGTTCATGAAGGTGATTTCGTCGCGCAATATCGATATTGCTTAGAACGTGGCGGCGAATTACTTTCGCAAGTTGGGTTATCACTTGATAACGCAGTAACTACCTATGACTATTCAATGCCCGAGACTCGTACTATTTATGGCAAGACCTCTCGCGTTCGTAAAGAATTATTGGGCGGCGCGGGAGTTTTTCCAGGTGCTGGTGGAATTTTAATGTCACAGCTGCATAAGCCTGGTGTTCTGGTCGCGATTGATCTAGTTGCTTCGCACCACCCACTCAAAGGTGTTAACCCAGGTTGGAAACGTTATGACACTTTGTCCTACACCCCAGGTGTAATTGCCGGCAAAACTCTTTACATGTCAGGCTTTGCTTCCCTTGATATGGAAACCCAAGAAGCAACACATGCTGGCGATATAGTTGCTCAAGCGCAATCAACTTACGAAGCAATTTTGCTGGTTTTGAAGGAAGCGGGCGTAGGCCCAGAAGCACTCGTAAACACCATTGAATACGTGGTTCCTGAAGGTTTAAAGGAATATCGCGGAGTAGCAAAGGTGCGCGAGAACTTACTTGCTAAGCCTTGGCCATCTTCAACTGGTGCGCTCTGTAATTCACTATTGCGACCAGAGTTCTTGCTCGAAGTATTTCCGTTAGCAGTATTGCCATGAGCTTGCTAACCGATGCAATCAAAGCCATGGTTGGTACAGAACGTACCTACGTTGCGCCAGAACCATTTGGTACTGCTGCTGGCCGCTATTTCGCGCTAGCGGTTGAAGATTACAACCCTATGTATGCCGCTCGCGAAATCGCACCGCTAACTTTAATTTGTGACACCAACCAATATGCCAATTTGCCCATGAATGAAGATGGCTACGCCGGGCACTTCTGGGACATTGAAATTCCTAACACTAAATTACTGCGTGGTGGCAACAGCTATAAGTTCCACCAATACGTTCACGCCACAGATGTTTTGCACGTGACCTGGAAGATCGATGAGATTACCGAACGAGTTAATTCCAAGGGCATCGCAATGGCAACTATGTTTAGCACTGCCACTTATCGCAATCAACGGAACGAGCTTTTAGCAACCAATACTGAATCCTTAATTTGGATTGCATTGGAGGCTAACTAATGAAAAATGTAAAAGTTGGCGATCAAGTGCCTGCAATAACCAAACATTGCACTCTAACTTCAATGATTGCCTACGCTGGGGCAACCTGGGACTGGCACCGTCTGCATTACGACCATGATTACCTAAAGTCGAAAGGCTTAAGTTCACCAGTTGTAGATGGCCAAGTATTTGGCGCATACGTTGTACAAGCCATTCAAGATTGGCTGGGCGAGGGCGCCTTTATTTCAGAGTTAGATTTTCGTTATGCCGGCTTGGTATTTGCCGAAGAACATGTTCAGGTATGCGGTGAAGTCACTGAAGTAAGCGAGGCAGGCGTATCGATATCACTAAAGATTGATGTGATTGATACAAATGGAGCGGCTCTACGCCCAGCTGTAACTCCAATTACCGCAAAGGTTATTTGGCGTTAAGCATGAAAACCCCGGTAATTGTTGGTGCTGCGGAGTGCGATTTAGGCGTAACCAATAAATCTATTCTGGAACTCCAGGCTCAAGCAGTAACTCGCGACCTGGCAGATGCTGGCTTAAAGATCAGTGATGTTGATGGCATCGCAACTAATGCAATTTCGCGTTTTTCGGCCAGTTCACTAGCCGATTACTTAGGCATCGAACCAAAATTTACTGATTCAACTTTTGCTGGCGGAAGTTCATTTGAAATGTATGTGGCTCGGGCTTATCACGCAGTTGCTAGCGGTCAGTGCAACGTAGTTGTTATCTCGTTTGCATCAAATCAGCGATCAGCGAAATCTCGTTCCCTTGGTGGAGTAGTTGAACACCACACACCAGAGGCACAATTCGAAACTGCATACGGCCCACTATTTCCACTTAGCTACTATGCAATGGCTGCGCAGCGATATATTCATGATGTCCCAAATGGTCGCGCCGCACTTTCGGAAATTGCAATTAGTGCACGCGAATGGGCGCTGTTAAATCCAAAGGCGTATCGCTATGGAACCGCTTCGCTCACTGTTGCAGAGCTAGAAAGCGCCGACCTGATTTCTTCGCCATTGCGGGCCAGCGACTGTTGTTTAGTAACCGATGGCGGTGGCGCAGTCAT
Source organism: uncultured Actinomycetes bacterium (assembly GCA_903922325.1). Taxonomy (GTDB): domain Bacteria; phylum Actinomycetota; class Actinomycetes; order Nanopelagicales; family Nanopelagicaceae; genus Planktophila. The sequence goes on along the minus strand of CAIXTG010000073.1, from coordinate 20,201 downwards.
CATTACTAATTCCGAAATAGCTAAAAGTTTAAAGAGTAAGTCAGTTTCAATTTTGGGTTTTGGTGAATCAACGACTAATACTTCTATGACTACTCATCGCGATTTGCGCGTAACCGGTGCAAAACAAAGTGGAGATATTGCATTTGCGATGGCTGGCGTATCGCGCTCAGATATCGATGTCGTTGAACTTTATGATTCATTCACAATCACCACGATGCTTTCGCTGGAAGGTTTGGGATTTGCCGGCAAAGGTGAAGGCGCCGATTTTGTGCTTGATGGTAAAACCAGACCCGGTGGAACATTCCCGCTAAATACCAATGGTGGGGGACTTTCTTACTGCCATCCAGGTCAATACGGAATCCTGCTTTTGATAGAAGCAGTTCGTCAGTTGCGTGGTGAATGTGGTGATCGCCAAGTGGCAAATGCCAAGTTAGCGGTTGCCCATGGCACCGGCGGAATTCTTTCAACAAATGCAACTGTAATTTTGGGGGCAAATTAATGTTTCCCTACTTACCTCAAGAAGATGCAATCAGCGCGCCATTCTGGGCAGCTACTAGAGAGCGAAAATTACTTATTCAATACTGCTCAACTTGTGATCAGTACCAGTGGTATCCACGCGCAATCTGTATTTCCTGCGCCACGGAGAATCTCACTTGGCGAGAAGTGAGCGGGAAAGGCACCGTAGATTCTTGGACCACTGTGCATCGCGCACCAACTGAGGGCTTTGTTCCACCATATGTAATTGCTCGAGTTCTGCTGAGCGAAAAGGTAATCATGCTAACTAGACTTGTCGGTATCGAGAGCCCCGCTTGCGATCAAGCGGTTGAACTTTCTTGGCAAGAGTTATCCGATGGACGAGCACTTCCGGTATTTGGTTAGATAAAGGACTAGGGGTAAAAAATGGATTTCAATTTAAACGAAGAGCAATTAGCATTTAAAAAGGTGCTGCGCGAGTTCGTCGAGAAAGAAATCAAGCCAGTTGCTAACCAGTATGAAAAAGAAGGAATCTACCCAACTGAAATCGTAAAGACGATGGCCGATATGGGCTTATTCGGAATGACAATTCCAGAAGAGTACGGCGGCCTAAATGTTGACATGGTTTCATTCGCATTAGTTTTTGAAGAAATCGCTCGTGGCTGGATGGGTGTTGCTGGAATTCTCGGTAGTCACTCACTTTCTTGTTGGATGATTGCGCATCACGGCACCCAAGAACAGAAAGATAAGTATCTGCCTGATCTAGCTACCGGAAAACGTCGCACCGGAATCGGACTAACTGAGCCAGATGCGGGCACCGATCTACAAGGTATTCGCACTACTGCTCGCCTTGAAGGCGATGAGTATGTAATTAATGGCTCTAAAACTTGGATTACCAATGCTCGTCATGCAGACCCGTTGCCAGTATTAGTTAAGACTGATCCCAACGCATCTCCTGCGCATAAAGGCATGAGCGTAATTTTGGTTGAAGCAGGCACACCAGGCTTTGAAGTTTTGAAAGATATTGGAAAGCTCGGCTACAAGGGCACCGAATCTTGCGAAGTTGTTCTTAACAATGTGCGAGTACCAAAAGAGAACTTACTCGGCGGCGTTGAAGGTCGCGGAATGCAGCAAGTATTAAGTGGCCTAGAAACAGGTCGCGTTAATATCGCAGCTCGCTCAGTTGGTATTGCCCAAGCTGCATACGAGGCAGCAATTAATTATTCAAAGGAACGCAAAGCATTCGGTCAGCCAATTAGTGAATTCCAAGCGATTCAATTGAAATTAGCTGAGATTGCTACCAATCTGCAGGCCGCACGACTTATGACTTACTGGGCAGCTTCTAAAGCTGATGCAGGCGAGCGCGTTGATATGGAAGCCGGCATGGCTAAGTACTTTGCTAGCGAAGTAGCGATCATGGCTTCCCTTGAAGCAATGCGCGTTCATGGTGGTTATGGCTATTCAACCGAGTATGTTGTCGAGCGTCTCTATCGCGATGCGCCATTGATGTCGATCGGCGAAGGCACTAATGACATTATGAAGATGGTTATTGCTAAATCACTTCTAAGTGGAAAGACCCAAATCGGATAATGAGCGCCCGCAGCCATCTTTATGTGCCAGCTAATGATCTTGAACGTTTAACTAAAGCACTTGGTCGTGGCGCAGATGCGCTAATTGTTGATCTCGAAGATGGAGTTTCACCGACTGATAAAGATTTAGCTCGCCAGAACTTGGTGACATTTCTTAAAGATTTAAATTCAGAGGTTGAAATCTGGGTACGAGTTAATCCAGAAAAAGGCGCACTAGAAGCCGACTTAGCTGCAGCTGTTCATAGCAATTGCCGCGGCATAGTTCTTGCCAAAGCGACGACGTTATCGGAAATCCAGAACTTAGATTCTTTATTGACTGGACTAGAAAAATCTCGCGGCATTTCTAAAGCGCTAGAGGTATCAGCGCTTATTGAATCTTCGGCCGGGGTTTTCAACACACAAGCTATTGCAACTGGACCACGCGTAACTCGGTTACAGCTTGGCGAAGCTGATTTACGGGCAGATTTAGGCACTTCTGGATTTGCTGGTGAAACTACAACCCAATTTGCCCGCAGCATGGCTGTGTTCGCAAGTGCTGCAGCCGGAATTAATCCACCGCTGGCAGCGGTATCAACTAACTTTAAAGATCTCGATGCGTATAAAAAGAGCTCACAAGACTTTAAAGAGTGGGGCTATTTTGGCCGCGCCTGTATTCACCCAGCTCAAATCGAAATTGCGAATGAAGTTTTTACACCGAACGCTGAAGAGTTAGCAGCCGCCCAAGATATTCTCGATCGACTAGCAGCTGCTGGTGGTGGCGTAGCACTTGATGTCAAAGGACGAATGATTGATGAAGCAATTGCCAAGATTGCCCGTCGCACCTTAGCAACCGGAAAGTAGGAAACTATGTCGGTAATTAAAAGCCAAGATCTGCGCGATATGTCAGGCGCAGTTGAAGTGCCGATTCCAGATTCAACAGGTGTTGTAAAAATGCACCGCTTGCATACTTGGGAAAACGGCACCAGCGTAATGATTGTAAATTTCCCAGCTGGCTGGTCACGCCCGATTGAAGGCAGTTATGAATGCGCCGAAGAATTTTTTGTCTTTGAAGGCGAACTTCATATGTCTGGTGATGTAATTGTTGCTGGCGACCACACTTGGGTGCCACCTCAATCACTTCGAATCGGTGCTTACACGCCAAATGGCGCAGTTGCTATTGCTTGGTTTTACGGCGCACCTAAATGGAATCGTCGCGAAAACGGTGAAGGATCTATAACTCAAGTTAAAACCCATATTGATGCAAATGCTTTCGGTGAGATTCGCCCAATGGGTGCCAATGGTTTTGCTGGTCAAACTATTAAGTTGCCAGCAAGTGATTACGTTGCACCTAGCCAATGCGAAATAATTGATATTGCTAATCGCAGCTGGTCACTATTAGATGCCGGCAGTGAAATTAAGCTAACTGATCTTTCTTTAATCCGTCTCTAAGCATCACCCAAGCGCTAAAAGTAATTATTCCGCTTACAGCTATGCCCCAAAGTCGGCCAGTAACAGCGTTATCTGCCATATTTCCGATGACTTCGCTGATAGTTCCGATCATGGCAATACCGATCACTGCAGATATCTGCCGAACCATAGAAAGCGCAGCTAAGCCAGAGGCAGCCTTAGCTGGTTCGAGGGATTCCATAATTGCTACCGTGTCACCAGCAAAGAGGATTCCGGCAAAGAAGCCAGAGAAAATTAAAGTAAATAGGAATATCGGCATCGGGCTTTGTGCGAATAATGAGATAACTATGTAATCAATGCCAAGCAAGAAAGAGGCGAAAAGCATAATCTTGCGCAATTCGTTTGACCCTTTTACTTTACCCAAGATAGTTGAACCCAATGGCATGAAAATACACATTAATAGAATTACTAAGCCGCCCATGCGCGGCGAGAATTCCAATGTCTTCTGGCTAAAGAGTGCAACTAGCAAAGTGGCCGCCGGAATGGTGGCGTTATAAATGAAGCAAGCGATTAAAACACCACGTACCCGACGAGACTTAAACCAGGCTGGATCAATTAGCGGATGAGCAACCCTGCGTTCAATTCGATAGAAAGCCCAATATAAGAAAGTACCTAATGAAATTAGTACTGTGTCTAGAACTGGATGCGGAACTGCCCGGCCTAGATCAATCACACCTGCTGAGAAAAATAAGGTTGCGGCGCTGATTGTAAGAATGCCCAGTACATCGATGGGATTAATATTTTTATGGGTTTCGCTTTCGTGTAATAGAAAAGTTAGCGAAAGACCAATAAGCGAGATCACTGGCTGGCAGTAGAAGAGAGCATTCCAACCATAGGCTTGAGTTAGGAAACCACCTAGCAAAGGGCCAAGTACCAGCCCAGCTGAACTAAAACTAATCCAAAGGCCCACTGCTTTATTGCGCGAATTAGGATCAACATTTGCGCTCAAAATTGCGCCACCATTGGGCAACATAAAGGCCAAACCAAACCCTTGGAAAATTCGACAAGCTAACAACATCGGAAATGTAGAAGTAAATGAAGCAAGTAACGCGCCGGTTCCGAAGATAATCATGCCAATGCGAAAAGCTTTAAGCGCGCCCCATTTATCGCCAAAAGCGCCAGCGAAAGGCAAGATGGTGCCAGTTGTAATGCTCATGGCACTTAAAATCCATTGCAGCGCACTTGTTTCAGTATTTAAATCTGCCTGAATTGATGGAATTGCAGTAGTCACTGCCGTGTTATCAAACATCACGGCGCCCAGACCCATTGCGGCAATTAGCGCAACTACCCGCGGATCTTGATAAACGCGGCGGTTCATGCGCTCTTAGTTGATAAGAGTTTCATGAGTGATGCCAAGTCGCCTTGGTTTTCAAAATTAACATACTTAGAAACTTGGGTTACAGCCTCGGCAGCTAGATAGCGGGATGCATTCAAAGTAAATTTCTGCATAATCTGATCTTTAGTAAGTGGTGATTCTTTGCTGCCCAAACTTGCAGCAACTCGATGAGAATGTATTTGGCCATCTTTGGTTTTAACTGTGAGAACGGCTGCAAAAGCATTTGGGAAAATCTTTGTGGCTTGATCATCGGCAACTACGTTGACCTTTGCGGCTAGCTCTAATCGTTCTGGTTGATCCCAAGTGCTTTCCGAGAAATCATCAAGGTATACGCCTAGCCCGCCGCCACCCAGAAACGCAGTTGCTAACGTGTAAGGAGCTGAAAATTTTCCGTGGTAACCAGATTTTGGATGAATCTTCTCTTCGCGTGGTTCGCCAATAGTTCTAATGACCGGGGCGGCAACACCTAACTCAATACTTTCGACATCGGCCGCCTTAATTCCTTGCGCACGAATTGCTAATGCGCAATCAATACCAGGATGAGTGAAATGGTTTGTTGGATATGGCTTATATGCCGTCTTTAGTAATTCCCAACGATCGCCAAGTCCATCAAGGAGCGCGCCAGCATCGTATTGACCATCAAGGTATGCGTTAAAGAAACCGAAGCGACCTTCGAGAACAGTTGGGGGACCTGTGATTCCTTCGCGCGCCATACTGGCTGCAACAACGCCGCCATGTGCTGCCCAACCGCAGTGAATTCTTTTAACTGTGCCACCAGTGCGGTTTGCCTCAATGATTCCGGCGCCCATACTTGCTGCGATACCCATGGCATCAGCTATTTTGGCTGCATCTAGGCCATACAAAATCGCGGCTGTTACTGACGCACCAATGGTTCCGCAGATTGATGTTGCGTGGAAACCTTTTTCAAAGAAAATCGAATTGCCCGCACTTGGTATGTATGAAGCCATGCCGAGTCGATTAGTGATTTCAATCCCAATGGCAACTGAACGCAAAATTTGATCAGGCGAGGCGCCAATTTCTTCAGCCACTGCAAGAGCCGTTGGAACAATCGACGCTGAAGGATGAAGCACTGAAGGCAAATGTGTGTCATCAAAATCTAGAATATGGGCCAAGGTGCCGTTAATTAGAGCGGCACTTGCAGAAGGTAATTTAAGCTCTGAACCAATCACACTTGAAGTTGGCGTGCCACCCCAAGCTGCAACTACTCGTTCAACTGCACGATCAGGATCTGATTCGTGCAGCGATTCAGCCCGACCAGCCAAACTATTACCGAGCACATCTAGAATTCTTTCTCTTGCATCTGCTGCAATATTTGGGGAAAGAACTTTGGTGTTAGCAGCGAACTCAGCTAAAAGCTGAACGTGAGTTTTCTCGCTGCTCATGAGTGAATTAAACCAATACAGCCAGTGGACGCGTTGGTGAACCTGTTGCGCCTTGTAGATTTAGTGGAGTTAATACAAATAAGAATTCACTTACGCCAGTATCAGCAAGTTCATCTAGCTTCATGGTTTCGATAATGTGAATTCCAGATTCGACTAAGAAGACTCGATGAACTGGAAGTTCGCGGTGACCAGCACCAGCTGGAATATGTTCGAACGCAATTGTTTCGCCACCACATGCCCGAGGCTTCTTAGCAGCTAACCATTTAGCGCCAGCTTCGCCAATACCTGGCGTGCCAAGTGATTGTCCTTGGAATAAATCTTTATTTCCCCAATTTTTGGTCCAACCGGTTCCAATTAGAACCACATCCCCCTCTTCGATCTCAACGCCAGCTAACTTCTGCGCTGCTTCAAGATCAGCAACTGTAATTTCGTAATCAGGGCCTAAAACCTCTTTATTAAGGGCTTTAGCCACGTTTAGAAAAACACCTCGGCATAAGAATGGAGCAACCGTATCGATGCCATGTTTGCTAAAGCCCATATGGCTCATTACTGATTGGGCATCAATGCCCCCGAAAATTTTTCCTTTGAATGAAACATGTGCAAGTGCATCGATATGTGTACCTGCATGAGTTCCGGTAACAATGATGTCATTTGCTGCCGAACCACCAGCTTCGGAGATCACGTCACCATGTCGACGATCTAGCACCATGCGATACGGAGTGTGGTTAGGTGACTGTGGCATGCCACGAAACATAGGTTGGGAAAGATCGATTACTCGAGCTGCTTTTAATTGATCCCAGATTTTAGTCATGGTTTCACTTTCCCTCTGTTGTTACGGATTGCGAGATTATTCCCGCAGTTTCGAGTTCGGCAATTTTACTTTCCGATAAACCTAGTGTCTGAGCCAAGATTTCGTGAGTATCGGCACCCTTAGTTCGCCCAGTCCAGTTAATTTCACCTGGCGTTTCGCTCATGCGATAAAGCACATTCTGCATTCGGACTGGCCCTAATTTTGGATCTTCAACGGTAGTAATGGTGTCTAGCGCTTGGAATTGCTGATCAGCCATGATGTCGCGAATATCGTAGATCTGAGCAACTGCGGCTTCAGCTTCTTCAAATGCGCGCACTACCTCGGCCGTATCTCGCTCGGCAATCCAGGTTGAGACGTAGCCATCAAGTAGATCGGCATGCTTAGCGCGTTCGCCACCGGATGCAAACCATGGCTCAGCGATAACTTCTGGGTGTCCAACTAAATGCATTACACGTTCAGCAATTGATTGCGCCGAAGTTGAAATTGCTACCCATTTGCCATCTTTAGTTTTATAGGTATTGCGTGGGGCGTTATTAACGGAACGATTTCCAGAGCGAGGCTGCACGATGCCGAGTTGATCGTAAACGGTTGGTTGTGGCCCCAGAATTGCCAAGATCGGTTCGATAATTGCTAAATCGATAACTTGACCCTTGCCAAAAGCTTCACTTTCTGGGTTCTGCTGTGCTGCCAAAGCAGTTAAAACCGCCTGTGAGGTAGCAAGGGCTGCGATGCCATCGGCTAATCCAAAGGGCGGCAAAGTTGGTGGACCATCTACTTCACCAGTCATGGCCGCAAACCCACTCATTGATTCAGCCAATGTGCCAAAGCCAGCACGGCCCGAATATGGACCAAACTGACCAAAGCCAGTAACTCGAGCAATTATTAACTTGGGATTTATCGCTAATAAAACATCAGGGCCGATTCCCCAGCGTTCAAGTGTGCCGGGGCGGAAGTTTTCAATAAAGACATCTGATTTCTTAATTAACTCTTTTAGAATTTCGCTACCAGCTGGCTTTCCTAAATCAAGTGCCAGTGTTTTCTTATTACGCGCCAACATCGTCCACCAAAGCGGAACCCCATCTTTGGTATGACCATGCAAACGCACTGGATCGCCCTTAGTTGGGTGTTCAATCTTGATAACTTCGGCTCCGAAGTCTGCCAGCATGGTGGCAGCCATTGGCCCCGCAAATAAAGTTGCGGCATCAAGTACGCGAATTCCTTTTAATGCGCTCAAGCTCGGAACTGATACTTTCCGATTGCGCTGCCAACAATCTTGCCGTTTTCTAGAACCTGGTTACCGCGCACAAATGTGTCAGTAACTTTGGCAGTTAGCGTGAAACCTTCAAATGGTGTGTGGCCCTGAGTTGATTCTGAATCAGCAGCGCGCACTGTGTAACTTACATTTTCATCAACTAGCGCGATGTCGGCTTCAAAACCAACAGCGAGTGAGCCTTTCTTCTTTAGGCCGTAACGCTGTGCTGGTGTGTATGAAGTTAACTTAGCGATCTGTGGGCGAGTTAATCCTCTTTGCAAACCTTCGGTAACCATGCCAGGCAAAAGGTATTCAGCGCCACCAAAGCCAGACTTTGCTAAGAAGACATCTTCTTTTGGATTTCCAAATTTAAGTTCCTCTTTACAACAAGCATGATCACTTACAACCCAGTCAAGATTGCCGGCCTTGAGATGAGTCCAAAGTGACTCAACATCAGCACGTGGACGAAGTGGTGGATTTACCTTGCCGCCAACGCCTTTTGAGTTCTCAATGTCAGCAAGTAAGTGCCCAACAGTGACTTCACGACGGAAATTGATATGTGGGAAAGTACTCTGCATCATCATGGCAGCTTCAACGGCCTTGCGAGATGTTAAGTGCAGCAAATTGATATTTGGTAATTGAGTTTCATAAGCCAAGTAAGAAGCAATCGTGATTGCTAAACCTTCAGAGTGTGGCGGACGAGATTGGTGATAAGCCTCAAGGCCGCTGTACTTACCTTCTTCTTCAACGATCTTGGTATAAGCACTCATGATTTCTGCAGTCTCACAGTGCAGTCCAAGTGATATCGCATCTGCTTTATCGCCAAACTTTTCGCGAGCAGCCTGAACTCCGCGCATTACAAACTCAAAGTGCGCAATGTCGTATCGCTCATCTGGGGGAGTCATCAAGAATGAAGACTGATCATTTGAACGGCCATGTAAGCCATGGCTTCCGTAGAACATGAAAATCTTGAATGAACTAACACCAAACTGCGAAATGATTTCTGGAATTTCAGAGATGTGTTGGTTAGTCATTGGAGCTAAGTGGAATCCGTAATCAATGTGCGCGCGATTTTCGCTGAGCGCAAGAACTTCGGGGAAGAAATCTAAATAACTGCCGCCTTTATTTAGGTAGTACTGACCGGTGCGCATGTAGGTAATCGCAGTTGTCACACCACCTTGAGCAGAGGCCTTACTTTCAGAAACGGTGTCTTGATCAAGAGTGTTATAGATACCCCAGTGTTGGTGCGCATCAACTGCGCCGGGATATGCGACTCGGCCCGTGCCATCAACAACTTTCTTGGCATTACTTTCATCTAATCCAGCAGCAATCGCGGTAACAATTCCATCGGTAACTGCAATATCTAGCGGGGTAGCTGATTCGCCATCGTGATTGACTACTTTTACATTCTTAATAAGTAAGTCATATGTCGCCATCGCCGCACCTTTCGCCAAATTCGTTCGTTCCACCTAGTGAAACCTTGTTCCGCCACAATACCTGAGATGTGGGGCGCTAAACAAGAGTTTCCCCTTCCCAATTCCATTTTATGGTGTTACGGTCTGCGGAACGCGATTCCATTTTCGAAAATGAGAGGTGTTCTTAATGATTTATTTAGTTTACAAAATGCATCTTTCCGAAAAGTCACGTCGCAATATGAAAGATTTTTGGCATTGGTTAGAAGATCGTGAGAAGTGGTTTTATAAAGAGTTGCCAATGGTTAAAGGCGTTCGCTGGTATTACAGCGTGATTGGGGATAGCTACACAATTGAATCCTGGTCGGCTTTTGAAGATGAAGCCGGTTTTGGTGAATATCGCAAAGTACTAGGAACTCTGAAGGCAGATACAGAATGGGAAACTGAAAGAGTTTCACAAGATGATTGGTGGGAGTTCATCTCTACCCGTTTAGTTACTGATCCACCGGTAGAAATCGGATTCGAAAGAGGTACTAAGTAATGGCAGTTGAAAGTAAATCACAACGAATCGCCACGGTTGAACGTGCCGCAGATGTGCTACTTCTTTTTTCACAATGCGGAGAGCCAGATTTAGGTATTACTGAAATTGCGCGAAACTTAGGTTTATCTAAAGCTGCTGTCCACCGCATACTGGCATCTCTACGTAGTCGTGGCTTTATTGATTTAATTGAAGAATCTCGCCGCTACACACTCGGCACATCTTCACTTGCCCTTGGTTTAACTTGTTTAGCGCAATTAGATATTCGATCTCTGGCTGCTCCAGAACTCGCTGCATTGTCGCGAGCAACCCATGAAACAGCAACGCTTTCAATCAGATCAGGTTTTGAGCGACTCTATGTTGATCAAGTTATTCCAAATCGCGAAATTGTCATGTCAGTTGCTATGGGAATTACCCACCCGCTGCATGCCGGTAGTTCATCTAAGGCATTTTTGGCTTGGATGCCAGAGACTGAAATTTTGCAATATTTAAAGCGCAAGCTAAAGGTAATTACGCCAATTACACCAACTGATCCAGCCAAAATTATTTATGAATTGCGGCAAATTCGAACTCGGGGTTACTCGCAATCTGTTGGTGAAAGACAACCTGGCTCAGCATCAGTTGCGGCCCCGATCTTTGATCGCTCAGGCACTCCAATTGCGGTAATTAGCGTCTGTGGCCCAGCAGATCGCTTTAAATCAGAGTTATCTCAATGCGTGCCATTACTACTTGATTCAGCTGCCCGCCTTTCAAAACGCATGGGCTATATCCCGAAGAAGAAAATTTAAGTTAAATGAAAATCGGCTTAGCAATGGGAGTTGTAGGTATCCCGCTTCCGGAATATCGCGACATTGCACAAAGCGCTGAAGCGGCTGGTGCGTATGCACTTTGCGTAGGTGAAGCAGCAAATGAAAGCATTTCTTCAGCTACCTATTTTGGAACTGTTACAACTAAGCCGAAAATTATTACTGCAATAACCACTTGGGTTCGCCCACCAGTTAACACCGCACTCGGTGCCACCACGATTGATGCAATCACCGATGGCCGCTTTGAATTAGGTCTCGGAACGATGCCGGATCACTGGAATCGAGAGCATTATCAAATCGACCCTGCAAGACCAACTGTGCGCATGCGCGAATATGTCGCAGCGATTCGGGAAAGCTGGTTAGCCCATAGTGGCGCCAAAGCAAATTTCTCAGGTGAGTTTTATCAAATTAATGGGTATCAACGTTTAGCAAAACCGTTACGCGATTCGATTCCAATCCACTTGGCAGTAACGCGGCCGGGCATGGCAAAACTAACGGGCGAAATTGCTGATGGCGTAATCGTTAACTGGTTACATACTTACGAATGGCTGCACCAAAGCCTAGAACCTGCACTAGCGGCAGGCTCTCAGATTTCTGCAAATATCTGTCAACGAAGCGCAATGGTGCGAGTACTAGTTGAACCTGATCCAGTTAAGGCTAGGGAAGTGCTTAGGCCATCTTTTGATATGTATCGCAACGTTCCTTACTTCCATGAAATTACTGCAACTGCTGGCTTTACGACCACGCCAACTTCAGATTTACCCGATGAGTTAGTCGATGCCATGACTGTGCATGGTTCTCTCGAACAGATTACGGAAACTATCGCAAAGCGATATGGCGGCTGGGCAGATTGGCTTGAGCTAATTCCACCAGGGGCAACAAGTGGGGCAGTACTGCGAAGTTCTTACGAGGGGTTGTTTGATCTGCTACCAAAATTAAAGACCCTTTAAAACCCTTATTTTTATTTACTTTCCGTGGTAGTTCCAACTAGCGGAACATGATTACGAATTCATAACGCTTATGTATAACGCATATTTATCGCGTTTTATTCGCTAAACCCTTGACCTTGCACTTGCGATTGCTTACTGTAATGGAACGGTGTTTCGGTGAGCGATACACATCCACAGTTAGTGATGGAGGAAATGTGTTTAAAAAGAAAGTAATCATTGCTGCAGTAGCAGCAACTGCATTATTTGGCACAGCTGTTACAGCAACTGCTGCAGATAATCCAGGTCTTGTTCCAAAGAAAGTTTGGGATTCAAAAGCAGATAAGATTAAAGTTGGTCTTGTTGCTCCAATGACTGGCGTTTTCGCAGTTCTTGGAATTTCACAGCGCAACTCACTTCAAGTTGTTGCAGATCAAATTAACGCAGCAGGTGGAGTTGGTGGAGCAAAGATCGAACTCGTTGTTCGTGACGGTGGATTAGATCCAGTTGCTTCAGCTAACCATGCCAAGGAACTTGCTGGTGATTCATCAATTAACTTAGTTGTTGGACCATCAATTTCAGCCTACTACCAAGGTGCTGCAACATATTACGAAGCTGCTAAGAAACTTAACTGCCAACCAGCGGTAGCTGCTCTTGACTTCACTGACTACAAGTACGGTTTCCGTTCTCAGGATTATTACAAGGACACCTTGACTGCGCTTATGTCAGTTGCTCAAAAGAAGAGCATCAAGAAAGTTGGCATGATCTATGAGTCTGGCCCAACAGGAACAGATTTCGATGCTTACATAACAGCGCAAGCATCTAAGTACGGAATTACCTACCTTGGTTGGGAAAAAATTACTTCAACTGCAACATCACACAACGCTGAACTTCAGAAGTTGATTGATAAGGGTGCAGACGCAGTAATAATCTCAAACAACGCCTACGGTGCCTACACCGCTAAGGCTGCGAAAGAACTTAAGTTCAAGGGCACCTTGATGGGTGGCTCTGGTGCACAGAACATCGCATTCCACGAAACTGGCGGCGATGACTTTGCTGGAACACTTATGGCTGCGCCTAACTACCAGTGGCCATTGCGTACAGCATGGCAACCAGGCTACAAGGCTCATACTGATGCAATTGTTAAGGCATACGGTTCAGCAACTGGTGTGAAGTCAGGTGCAACATCACCTAACGGAACTGCAATTGCTGCCGACTGCCTATATTCATATGCAGTTGCTGCCAACAAGGTTCGTTCCTTAGATACAACCAAGGTTCGCGACGCAATGGAGAAGCTAGATATCCCTGCGAAGATGACACCATCTGGTGTACGTATCCACCCAGGACCAGAGCACAATCTGTATCAGTCAGATGGCATTAACGTCTACGAATGGCGTAAAGATGCTAAAGGTTGGTACACAATTGAAGTGAACGCAATTTCACGTCAAGCAGCTGCTTGTCCTGAAGCTGGCTGGATTGCCAAGACAGCAACCGGGTCACCACTTGTTTGTACCAAGATCAGTGGAAAGCTCGTTTACAAAGCTGGCAAGTAAAAGTAAGAAATAGTTAAAAGAGTGAGAGTGAGCCGTTAGTAATAAGGCTCACTCTCACTTAACTATTGAAATTTCATTTTTAGAATTACAGTTACATAGACATTCCATCTTAATAAGAATTGGAAAACGATGAGCCTTCAAATTTGGATCGATGGTCTTTTCGCCGGATCGGTTTTTGCGATCATTGCGTTGAGTATGACCATTGTTTATCAACCAACCCGAATCATGAACTTTGCGCAAGGCGAAGGTTTTATCCTTGGTGCAGCACTTGGTTATCAGATGGTTGGTGTTTGGAAATGGCCGTTAATTCAATCCCTAGCGGTGCTGATTATTGCCGCAGCCCTGATGGGCTTCATTATGGAGCGCATGGTCATGTTGCCGGTGCAATTATCAGGTAGCAAATTTGCCTGGATCATCGCCACTTTAGCCGCTGCGATGATCTTCCAATCAGCCTTTAATATTAAGTATGTAAACGTCACATTTAGCTATTTCGATATCATCGAAAAAGATATCTCGATTTTTGGGGCTAAGTTATCGATTCAAAAGCTACTAGTTATTCTGATGATGATTGCGGTCTTTATAATTAATGATCAGTTCCTGAAGCGCACGCTCTGGGGACGTTCGATTCGCGCCATTGCGCATAATCCAGATACTTCAACCATCTTGGGAATTCCAACCAAACCAGTAATTAAGTTAGCTTTCATTACCGGCACCGTAGTTATCGCACTCGTTGGATTCTTAGCAACGCCGGTAATTATTGTGGCGCCCGCTGCTGGTCTTTTCTTCACAATTCAAGGATTCACCGCGGCCATTATCGGCGGCGTTGGTAGCCCGAAAGGCGCAGTCGTTGGCGGGTTGATGATTGGTATTTTAGATAGCGTGGTTAGATCTTGGCTCGGCGGTACCTGGGGACTGTTTAGTACTTTCTTCGTGCTGGCAATAATTTTGATTCTCAAACCAAATGGCTTCTTCGGCAAGAGAGTTGAGGGAAGATAAATGATTTCAACATTTAAAGGTTTAAACCGAGTCCTTATCACAGGATCTCTTCTAGCCATCGCACTTCTCTATTACTTCCCGGTTTTAATCAAGTCGAGCAATAATCCAAGTTTCTATCTACAGGTAGTTTCAGTAGCTGTCTGCTCAGCAATTTTAACTATCTCATTGAATATCTGTATGGGTTATGGTGGCTTGCTTTCACTGATGCACACCGGAATGCAAATGGTTGGTGGCTACGCGATTGCAATACTTGCCGTTAAGCAAGGCTGGAATGGCTGGCTAGCACTTGTTGCAGCAGCCGTCATCGGTGCAATATTTGCCATTTTAGTTATTCTTATTTCGCTACGTGCGACCTATCTTTATTTCGGCATGATCACCTTGGCCGTTAACCTAATTGCGATGGAAGCTATTCGTCATGGCGGGGAATTCACTGGTGGATACAACGGCCTTTTTGGAGTTTTTGCCCCAGGTATTCCAAGCGGCATGATGTCTGCCGAAGGTTTCTACCGCGTCATGATCACAATTTTAATTCTCGCCTACGTGGTTCAACGCAACCTGATTTTCAGCGGTTTTGGCCGAAACACCATGGCGCTACGCGAATCGTCAGAGACTGCAACAGCCCTTGGTATCTCACCAAATATGCACCGCGTAAAGGTATTCGGCGTATCTGGCGCACTTGCTGGTTTAGCTGGCGGGCTACTTTCTATTCAAATCGGTTATGCAGTCGCAGACATTGGCGATTTAAATAATGGTTTGATCTTCTTCGTCGGTTTGTTCCTTGGCGGCGTCGGCACGTTAGCTGGACCAGTATTAGGTGTGGCGTTAGTAGCCGTTATTGACTTCATGATTCGAGGTACTGGTCAATATCGCACCTTGGTTCTAGGCTCAATTTTGTTATTAACCATGATTATTCTCCCTCGTGGAATCGTGGGCACCTATCGGGCATCTCGTTATGGCTCACCACGTTCACGTGAAGTTATGCCCGGCGAAGCCGACAATTACCATTTAGATATCGCCGTTAAAAATGTAAAAAAGGGCGAAGTATTACTTCAAGCAAATGACGTCGTAAAACATTTCGGCGGCGTTCATGCAGTAGATGGCATCTCAGTTCAATTTAGGGCCGGAGAAGTTCACGGAATTATTGGGCCAAATGGTTCTGGTAAATCTACTTTGATCTCTGCGCTAACTCGTTATCACGAACTGACTTCAGGTTCAGTTACTTTGTTAGGTGCTGAAGCTGATAAGAAGCCGTACAAGGTTGCTCGTAATGGTGTAACACGCGTATTCCAGATTCCACACTTGTTCGAACGAGTCAGTGTTTTAGATAACGTATTAACTGGAATGTATCGCCGCGATAACTACAACATCTTTGATGCAATCTTCCGCACCCCTCGTTATCGCAAAGCTAATTCACGAAGTGTGGCTGAGGCTAAAGCACTTCTTTCGCTTGCCGGCATGTTGGGCATGGAAGAATTAGCAGCCGGTTCAATCTCACATGGTCAGAAGCGCCTGCTCGAAGTAATTCGCGCAGTTGCAACCGAGCCAAAGATTTTGATTCTCGATGAACCCGCAACTGGTTTGACTCAAGATGAAATGCATTCGTTAACTAGTTTGATTCGAACCCTTGCAGCTGGCGGAATGTGCGTAGTTCTAATTGAACATAACGTGGCATTTTTGATGGATTTAGCTGACATTGTGACGGTTATTCAAAGCGGCAAAGTTATCGCCGAAGGAACCCCTCAAGAAGTACAGAAAAACGAACGAGTGCTTGAGGCATACCTCGGAAATACTGATTTCTCGAAGGAGTTAGCATGAGCGACTTACGCATTGAAGGCTTAACCATCACTTATGGTGGCGCGAAAGCTCTAGATAATCTTTCAATTGAAGTTAAGACTGGCGAATTCGTTGCCCTCCTAGGTGCCAATGGTGCTGGTAAGACCACAACGCTCCGTGCGACTTCAGGTCTGATGCGCCCGGCCGCCGGCAAGATTTTCTTTGATGGCGTCGAAATTACTAAGGTGCCGGGGCATAAGCGCACAGCACTTGGTAGTGGCCATGTTCCAGAAGGTCGTCAGATTTTCCCTGATCACACAGTTGAGGAAAATCTACAACTCGGAACTTTCGTGCGACGTAAGCATCGTGCCGAGACCACACAATCACTTGAAGATATGTATGGCCTGTTCCCTCGCTTGAAAGAACGTCACAAGCAAGCAGCAGGCACGTTATCTGGTGGCGAGGCGCAGATGCTCGCGGTTGCTCGCGCGTTGATGTCACGACCAAAGATCTTGATGCTTGACGAACCAAGTCTTGGATTAGCACCACAACTCGTACTTGAAATGTTTAAGTATCTAAAGCGCCTGCATGCTGAACAAGGTTTAACTATTTTGTTAGTTGAACAGCAAGCCCGTTTGGCTCTGCAATTGGCGCAACGTGCTTACATCCTTGAACGTGGTTCAGTGAAAATTGAAGGCAAGTCAAAAGACTTAATCAATGACCCTCGTGTTGCAGAGGCCTATCTAGGTACTGCGAGTTAATCATGACTAGCGCACCATTTGTCGATGGGGTAACAGCAGCGCTAGTCGGAGTTCACGATGTAGATATCCATCTGGGATTCTGGCGTGATGAATTAGGTTACGAAGTAATTGATAGTGGCGTAATTAATGCAGCCACTGCCAAAGCACTTTATAACGTCGATGGCGAAATTCAAGCTTGGCAGATGGCACCAGCAGGTGCTGATACCGGTCAAGTTTGGTTCGTAAAAACTCCTAATTCAGCTGCGTTGCCACCTAAATATCCGCACACCAGTGAGTGGGGATATCACGCACTAGATCTCTACACCCGCGATGTTATGGCTACACATTCACAACTATTTCCTAAAGGTTGGCAATGGCCAGCACTTCCACAGGCTTACGGAGTGCCCTTTGGCGACAAAGTAATTGAAATTACCGAAGGCTTTTGTTGGGGCCCAGAAGGCACCGATATTGTTTTCGTCGAAGCGACAAATGAGCGCCCAACACATGCCTGGGGGACTAATCCAAAACTTCCATACACCGAATTAACTTCAGTAGTTTGCGGTGTTAAAGATGTTGAACTAGCTAAAGATTTTTTTGGCCCCGAAGGTCTCGGCATGAGCATTTGGTATGACGTTTCATTTGTGCAAGATGGCGTTAACTTAATTGCTGAGTTGCCACAAGGTTCAAATGTTCGCTTGGCATTTGTGGCTGGTAGCAAAACTGCGCGCATCGAATTAATTCACGTTCATGATTTGCCACCGCGCGCAGATACCCGCGCTAAGCAACGTCCGGGCCAAGTGCTTGGGCATATGGGTTGGTCATTTGTTACTCCTGATTTAGATGGGGCGATGAAACGTATCGTCGAAAAGAGGGGTGCAATAATTTCAGAAGTTGTAACCACCAATGATCCGCTTCATGGAAATGCGCGAGTAGTTGCTGCGCACACACCAGAAGGCGCCTTTATCGAGCTATGGGAAAGAGCGTAAACATGAAGCACACCGGATGGACTGGCCGCATTGATTATGTTCACGATGATGGCCGCGAACGTGGTCGCGAATGGTTTAACGTAACAAAGCACGACGAGGGTTATCGTGTAATTCGCGCACATTGCGAAATGGATGACACTGAAATTCTGCGCGATGTTACGCACACCATGACCCATGCATTTAGACCCGTTGAAACCTATGTGCGCCTGGAAGTCAAAGGCCAACACCGGGGCAGCGGCTGGTTTAATTTCGAAGGCGAAGATGCCACCTGTCACTCTTGGATGACTGAACATGGCCATGTAACGCAGAAAATTAAGGTGCCAGGCGGCGTTAAATCATTTGGCCCACACCCAGTACTTTGCGATTGTTTCCATACTGCAATGTATGACCACAATAGTTCAGAGAAAATTCAAAACTTCAGTGGCATCTTGCATTCATCGCCTGAACCAGATGGTTCATCTGGGCCAATGATGGGGCAGTGGGAGTTCGGCATTGAATTCATGGGCGAAGAAAGTGTCACTGTGCCAGCTGGCACCTTTGATACTTTGAAGTATCGCTATCACTTAGATAATTACGGTTGGCCACCTGAGGATGTTTGGGTAATGCCAGGTTCTCGTCAACTAGTAAAGATTCGCTGGGATGTTTTAAAAACCACCTACGTGCTAGCTGAACTGAATGGAACCCCACAATGAGCAATCTACGAGATATCTTAAATGGCCTCACCGGAGTTTGGGATGGTACTTATTCCCACTTTAAAACCGATGGCACCTTGATCGAAAAATATGACTCTCATCAAGAAACCCGACTGGTCGGTGAAGATTGGTATGAGCGTATTGTTTATAAACGCGCTGGCCAAGAACCAGAGACCATCGATTTCCGTGCCCGCGTTATTGGCGATGAACTGCTATTTGATGATGCCAACTTTCTAGGACAGACCACAGTTGTTAATTCGCAGATGCTGGTATTTCCGTATACCTGGAAAGATAAGCCACACCTAAAGGTGCTTGAGCTTATTTATATTGTTAATGACAACTATCGCACTCGTACATGGCAATCATTTGAACATGACAAACTCGTTAAAACTACGCTCATCGAGGAAAATCGAGTACCTGGCGGCAACGTAGCCATCTGGTAATCGGTAATTAAAAAGCCCCTCACATCACCATTGATGAGAGGGGCTTTTTAATCTTTATATCTAGTTAGATAACTGCTCCTGGCTTTGCGATACCTAAGAATGCTGCGGCCAATACACAGAACCAAATTAAGTGCACCCAAGGCAGGGCGTTCTTAAGGGAAAGTGAAAGCGCATCGTTATCAGCTTCAGTCTGCGTTCCAGCTAGAACTTTTCCGAAAGCTGGACCAAACGGTACAAGAGCTTTGCGAATCCCAACGCCGCCAGCAATTGCGGTTGCATAGAACATCACTTTAATTGCCAGCCACTTTGGATTAGTTGTAACGCCAAAAGGTTCATCAACTGCCAAGGTATAGATACCGCCGACAAAGATAGAAGCGACAATTAGATAGCGAATAGCTAGATCAGTCTTTTTAATGATGGCTGCTTTGGGATCTCCATGTGAATGGTAATTGCGAATTACCAAGTAAAGCCAAGCTAGCCCTGCCAACCAAGAACCAATAATTATTAGATAACGGTTATCCATCACAAAAGTTGGCGATTTGTCATAGAGCGAGATCAGCGAAATTCCGCTTGGTAAGAATAAGACCAGACAAATTCTTGGGCTTAAGTCAACGAACTCCATGATCTTGCCGGTTATCGCGCGAGTTTCGGTAGATAGTTTGCGATCGACTACAAAGCGCGAGGTGTAATAAACACCCAGGTCTGCGCCGAGCCAGTAAACAAATAGAACTACATGGATAAAGAGAAATACTTCTAGAAGTGTGATTCCCATTTACATACCATCGCCATCCCAGCGACCGCGTGACCGCGAACGCACTGGAAGTGATGAAATGATCGGAGCTGGAATCGGCATGCCTGGTTCCCACTTACGGCCATAACCCCAGTTGTACGCACCTTCGTCGGTGCGCTCATCTGCATGTTCTAGCGTCTTTGGATCTGGCCATTCCTCATGTGAATGCCCATGATCGCCATCATGTGAATGACCATGCTCATCTGTAAGACCGAGCGCAACAAGTGACTTGTCT
>CAIXTG010000072.1 GCA_903922325.1 uncultured Actinomycetes bacterium | reverse complement strand
GCACTCTTGTTCATTGATCCTTCGAGAAAACTTGGGTACGAATAGAAAATAGGTTTACGACCAAGTTTTTCGTTGAGAATTTCCATGAAAGTCTCGGCCCATAAAGTGACCGAACTTTTCGTTGCATAAGTCGCGCAACTACCGTTGCTATTAACCTTTACGCACTTATTTTCCAGGTCAAGTGCATATGGCAGATCGCGCGCAGTTAAGCCACCTATTGCTGATACTCGCCAAATAACTTTTTGAGATTGAGCAGTTGCATCTCGAATGATGGCAGCTGGATCGGTTGTGTTTGGCAAAATCGCGTAATGATAAAAACCAGTGTAAATGCCAGCGGCTTGAGCTGCTGGGCGATCAATTAGTAAATACTGAAGTGCTAGCGCATCGGCATCATCGCGGGTATCGGAAGCCTTGATCATCGCAAAGCGAATGCCTGCCGAATACATTTTGGTGAAGTCAATTAATTTGCCATAGGGGTGTTGCCATCTTGAAATATCAACGCCATGAATTCGCCCGCCAGGGCCTAGTGCTTCAACTGCTATTACTGGATCTGTTTCCGAAATTTCAGCAGCTGGCTTTATCGTGATCTTCTTGCTTGTTGAATAAATAACTTTGCTGCCGACTGTGGTCTTGGCACGATACTTCATCACCGAATCTTGCGCAGTTACTACCGTTTCAAGTTTCCAAGTTCCGAGTTTCGTAGTCTTTGTACTGAATCTAGTATCTGCCCACTTGCCATCTATCTCACTTTGTATTTTTACTACCAGCCCAGATTTTTTAGGCGTTAGAGCGCCATAGAAAGTTAAAAGCGGCTCAATCAAATTAGGGGTTTGTTTGACGGTCATGGTGAGCTTCGAAGTAACTGCTTCGGCAACCGGCAGCGAGATTGTTAGCGCCACCGTAGAAAGACCCACCAAGATGGCGATTAGCTTATTTTTCATACGAGCAAAATCTCGATATCGATACCAAGGACCTGCTTAATAACTGACTTTAGAGTCGTTATCTGTCGATCACGAATTTCCGAGTATTCATGGGCCGAGCCAAATTTGCGGCTATCTGAGAAATCTAAGTGCAGAGTTTGACCATCGAATTCAGCTAACCGGGCATCAAAGAATGAGATCCAAGCTATGCGATCAATACTTTCGAGCTGATCTAGAACCGAGTTCCATTGTTTACGTAATTCAGCTAGATCCATGCCCGAGATTCTAGTGTCTTGGTGCGCCGATCCACTTGTAGTAGTGGCCAGCTATTAAAACTCTCAGGTTTCGGGTGCGATCTGGTGTTATTGCGAAATGTCCCGCAATACGTGCCACGATTTGTTCGACTGATTTCTCACTAACAAATCGAACGCGACCTATTTCAGCATTACTTAAGCCTGTAGCAACGAGTCGTAGTGTTTCAATTTGAGTATCTGTCATTGCACTTAGAACTGAGGCAAACGCATTCTCATGTGGTGAACCTTGGCTATCTACCCACGCAGCTGAGCTCTTACTTTCAGCAATTGTCATGGCATTACGAATTGAATCAGTTATAACTTCTAAATTACTAATTGATTTCTTTAGAATCAATTGAGAGCCAACCGGAAGATCCTTGGCTGTAAGACCAAGTAAGCGGATATCGGGGCAAGCTGTCGTGATAACTATTCCAAGTGCTGGGTTTAACTTACGTAATTTCTTAACTAGTGAAATAGCTTCTTGGCCATCGAATTGAATATCAATTACTAATACTTCAGGTTGTAGTGATCGAAAGAGATTCTCTGCTACTGCTAAATTATTGGCTTCGCCAATTACATTTATTGTATGTAAGCGAAGTGCTGCACTCAGAGTCGCAAGTTCGAATGCGTCATCATTAATCACGAGCACTCGGAAAGTCATACTTAAAAGTAACCGACTTACCTATCTAGGGCTACCCAAATGGTTAGGGGTAACCCTAGAAATGGGAAATAAAAATTATAGGTTTTAAATAAATTGATTAATGGTTTGCGGAATAAAACTTGGAATTTGTGTCGCAGTTATTGGCCCACCACCAGATGCACTTAGTGCTGCGGTGTTATGAATGAAGGCAGCACTTGCAGCTATTCGCGCAAGTAATGATTCATCATTTAAAATATCAACTTCGTTTGTTGCTACAAGTGCTGCAACTATTCCTGCAAGAACATCGCCAGTTCCTGCAGTGGCTAACCATGGTGTTGCTTTTGGTAGCTCAATTAATTGTTCGCTATCGGCCACAAAAGTGATGGCCCCTTTTAGTAGAACTGTTACTTTCAAGGTATCACTTGCAATCTGCACCCACTTGCGGGGATCTCCCTCAATTGCCTCGGCACTTACCTGCACCCCGCGTGAATTAAGTAATTTGGCGAGTTCGCCAGCGTGGGGAGTAATGAGTGTTGGTTGAGATAGCTTGCCCGCTAAATACAGAGCGCCAGCATCTAAAACAGTCGGCATAGTCTGTCGTTTAGCTACTTCAAACCAGCGATGACGTAACCAAGTAGTCAGCATTTTGTATTTTTGATCAGAAATTCCAGAACCCAATAGCCAAGCTGAAACTGGACCTGGTTGAACTACAACTTCAGGGCAAGTATGCAGAACTAAGTGAGCTAAGCCCGATGATGAATGAAAGCGAATCATGCCGACACCTGTTGCAGAAGCTGCTGCAGTAGAAAGCACGGCAGCACCTGGGTATTGAGCTGAACCAGTAATAACACCAAGTACTCCGCGGGAATACTTGTTGTCTAGATCGGTCGGAACAGCAATGCACTTTTTAACATCGCGAGCCGTCCACTTCTTATATGTACGTTCTTCGCTCATTTTTATGCTCCTGCTCGTTTCCGCCTATTTATCTCAAGGCTACTCTCAAGCGGCTAGTAGTAGAAATCCAACTTAAATCAAGCCTAGGAAATCTGGAAGTTCTCGAATTGAACTTTAGTTTTACTCGCACTCTTGCCGATTAAAGCAATCATCACGCCAGTATGTGAATCAGTCAGATCGCAGGAGATTTCGCGGCCATCGAGAGTATGTGAGAAACCGAGTTCAGGAATACTGAATTTGTAATCCTGATCATCGCCGCTTAATTCAATACGCAGTTTTGAAAGTTCGGTTGAAATTGAGGCAGTTGGCTGATTACCTGAAGCCGCTTGCACGCTTATCTCAAAGCTTTCAGTTCGCTTAATCTCAAGTGAAAGATGGGCACTTTCCTTGATGTAGGCGGCTAATCCAACTACATCGCCTTTCTTCAAGTCAGTTAAATCAAAGGTCAAAGAGCAATTGAATTTCCAAGCAGTTTGGCGAACGCCGAGGAATG
>CAIXTG010000071.1 GCA_903922325.1 uncultured Actinomycetes bacterium | reverse complement strand
GGTGCAAACAATTTTGGCGCGACGCATATCTATAGCCTATCTAGTTAGAGTCTAATTATTGACTTAGACCATCATTGGTCGAGCGGTAGGAAGTATCGGTGCTGGCAATTGCGTCTCGCCAGTTAAGTACTTATCTACCTCAGCCGCCGCACTGCGACCTTCTGCGATCGCCCAAACAATGAGCGATTGTCCACGACCAGCATCGCCGGCCACGAAAATTCCTTCTTGAGTGCTTTGGTAATCCAAACCACGCTTTATGTTTCCGCGTTCATCAAGTTCAACTTCTAGTTGCTCGAACAATGCAGTCTTTTCCGGACCTGTAAATCCCATTGCCAGGAAAACAAAATCAGCTGGTAATTCTTTTTCAGTTCCGGGAACTGGCTCGAACTTACCGTTTTCAAATTTAGTTTCGACAATCTTTAGCGCACGCAAGTTTCCATTTCCATCGCCTAAGAATTCTTCAGTGCTTACCGCAAATAACCGGTTATCAAGTTCCTCGTGTGCGCTTGAAACACGATAGATCATCGGATAAGTCGGCCAAGGTTGCCCGGCCGGACGTTCTTCAGTTGGGCGCGGCATGATTTCAAGCTGAGTGACACTTGCAGCACCTTGGCGAACAGAAGTACCAAGGCAGTCAGCACCAGTATCGCCACCGCCAAGAATTACCACATGCTTACCTGACACATTAATTTCTGGTGTCTCAACTTCGCCTAAGCCCTGACGATTACCCCAAGGTAAAAATTCCATTGCTTGGTAAATACCTTTTAGCTCACGGCCAGGAACATTGATATCACGCCATTGCGTTGCACCAACCGCTAAGACGATTGCATCGTACTTAGTGCGCAATTGAGAACCAGTTAGTTCAACACCTACATTTACACCTGGACGAAAACGAGTGCCTTCTTTGGTCATCTGATCAAGTCGACGATCGAGAATTGCTTTCTCCATTTTGAACTCTGGAATACCGTAACGAAGTAAGCCACCGATTTTGTCCGCGCGATCATAAACCGCAACAGTGTGACCCGCTCTAGTTAATTGTTGGGCAGCCGCTAGGCCAGCTGGGCCAGAACCAATTACGGCAACTGTTTTGCCAGTTAAGCGATCAGCAATCAGGGGTTCGACGTTGCCATCCTTAAATGCTTCTTCAATCGTGCGCAATTCAATTTGCTTGATTGTTACTGCCGTCTTGTTTATTGCAACTACGCATGCTGTTTCGCAAGGTGCTGGGCATAGGCGTCCTGTGAATTCAGGGAAGTTATTTGTCGCATGCAAACGATCAATAGCTTCGTTTTTATCCCCGCGCCAAATTAAGTCATTCCATTCTGGAATTAAGTTGCCAAGCGGGCAACCTGAATGGCAGAACGGAATTCCGCAATCCATGCAACGACCAGCTTGCTTCTGTAAATCAGGGAAAGCTTGCTCTTCGTAAACTTCTTTCCAGTCTTTAATGCGCACATCAACCGGACGTCGTGTCGGTACAGCCCGATCAGTAGTTAAAAATCCCTTTGGATCAGCCATTTGCTGCTACCTCCATTACAACTTGATCGACCGGTAAACCTTCGCGGTTAGCTCGCTCAATTGCAGCAAGCACGCGCGCGTAATCACGTGGCATGACTAAAGTAAATCGAGTTAGCGCCGCTGACCAATTTGCTAATAGCCCTGCTGCAACTTCGGAACCAGTTTCAACTAGGAAATCTGAAACCAAAGATTTCAAGATTTCTTTTTGATCTTCTGGAACCGCCATCAAATCAACCATCTCGGTATTTACATTGGCGCTATCAATATCGAGCATAAATGCGCGACCGCCAGACATGCCGGCTGCAAAGTTTCGGCCAGTTGCACCAAGAACCACTACGGTGCCACCAGTCATGTATTCGCAACCATGATCGCCAATACCTTCAACAATTGCAATTGCGCCAGAGTTACGAACACAGAAGCGCTCGCCGACTTTTCCACGCACATAGATCTTGCCTGAAGTAGCACCGTAACCAATAACGTTTCCGGCAATTACATTTTCCTCAGATTTAAAGGAAGCTTTTTCATCAGGGCGCACCACAACTGTGCCGCCTGAGATTCCCTTTGCCACGTAGTCATTCGAATCACCATAAAGGCGAATCTTTAGACCAGTTGGAATAAACGCACCGAGTGATTGACCAGCTGAACCGTGCAGAGTTACATCGATAGTGCCTGCAGGTAAACCATTTGCTCCGTGGCGTCGAGTGATTTCGGCACCCAACATAGTTCCGACTGTGCGGTTAACATTTCGAACTGGCAGATCAATCTTTACTGCCTCGCACTTAGTAAGCGCGACATCAGCTAATTCAATTAACTTGTTATCAAGTGCTGCAGCCAGCCCATGATCTTGAGTTGAAGTGTTGTGCAGCGGACTCTCAACATCTGGTCGCACTAACAACGGCGCCAAATCAAGGCCAGCTGCTTTCCAGTGATTTACCGCATCACGGGTATCAAGAGACTCAACATGGCCAACCGCTTCGAGCAATGTGCGATAACCCAGCTGTGCCAACAACGCGCGAACTTCTTCGGCAATATATTCGAAGAAAGTTTCTACAAATTCTGGCTTGCCACTAAAGTTTTTGCGTAATTCTGGATTCTGAGTAGCAACACCAACTGGGCAGGTATCAAGATGACATACGCGCATCATGATGCAACCCGAAACAACTAGTGGAGCGGTTGCAAAACCGAATTCTTCAGCGCCGAGTAGTGCTGCGATAACTACATCGCGACCAGTCTTTAACTGACCATCAGCTTGAACCACAATGCGATCACGCAAATTATTGAGCAACAGCGTCTGTTGAGTTTCGGCTAAACCAAGTTCCCATGGTGCACCAGCATGCTTGAGTGAAGTAAGTGGTGATGCGCCTGTGCCGCCATCGTGACCGGAGATTAGAACAACGTCTGCGTGTGCTTTTGAAACACCAGCTGCAACTGTGCCAACGCCAACTTCGGCCACTAATTTAACGTGAACGCGAGCGTTCTTATTCGCATTCTTAAGATCGTGAATTAGCTGAGCTAAATCTTCAATTGAATAAATATCGTGATGTGGAGGTGGCGAAATTAGACCCACGCCAGGCGTTGAATATCGCACTTTTGCAATCCAGGGATAAACCTTGTTTCCAGGCAACTGGCCACCTTCACCAGGTTTAGCGCCTTGTGCAATCTTGATCTGAATATCATCGGCATTAACTAAGTAATCAGAGGTTACGCCGAATCGACCTGATGCAACTTGTTTAATCGATGAACGTTTGGAATCACCATTTGCTTCTTTGATATAGCGAGCAGGATCTTCGCCACCTTCACCAGTATTTGATTTAGCCCCAAGACGATTCATTGCAATTGCTAAATTCTCATGCGCTTCTTGTGAGATCGAACCGTATGACATCGCACCTGTTGAGAAACGTTTTACAATTTCTGAAACCGGTTCAACTTCATCAATAGAAATAGGTTGGCGAATGCCCTCTGCAAATTTGAAAAGTCCTCGCAAAGTCATCAAACGATTGCTCTGTTCGTCAACGCGACTGGTGTAACGCTGGAAAATATCAAACCGCTTATTGCGAGTTGAGTGTTGAAGTGCAAATACAGTTTCTGGATCAAATAAGTGTGGTTCGCCATCGCGACGCCATTGGTATTCGCCACCAGTTGGTAGACGTTTAGAACCAGGAACTTCTCCCCCTGGCGGATATGCGATGTGATGACGAGCAATAGTTTCTTGAGCAATGATGTCTAGACTGATTCCGCCTAAGCGAGAAGTTGTACCGACGAAGAATTCATCGACCACTTCTTGACTAATACCGATTGCCTCGAAAACTTGAGCGCCGGTATATGACGCGATAGTTGAAATACCCATCTTCGACATAACTTTAAGCACGCCTTTGCCCAGCGCTTTAATTAAATTACGCACAGCTTTTTCAGGTGCGATGCCAGTGATGACACCTTGGCGAACTAAATCTTCGGCTGATTCCATAGCTAAATATGGATTCACCGCTGCTGCGCCATAACCAATTAGTAGCGCGACATGGTGAACTTCGCGCACATCGCCAGCTTCGACAACTAAGCCCACTTGAGTGCGCTTCTTTTCGCGAATTAAATGGTGATGAACTGCAGAGGTAAGTAATAAAGATGGAATAGGTGCATCTTCGGCATCGCCGTCACGGTCAGAAAGCACAATTAAGTGAGCACCATCATCGATAGCTTTGGAAACTTCGCGCTTAATTTCATCGATGCGCTTGCGAAGTGCCTGGCCATCGCCATTTACTGGAAATAATCCGCGCACAACATAGGCAGCTAATTCTGGATACTCGTCATCAGCATTCACATTGATGATCTTGGCTAACTCATCATTATCAATTACTGGGAATGCCAATGAAATTTGACGACAAGAAGCTGGGCCAGGATCTAGCAAATTATGTTCTGGACCAATTGATCCACCGAGAGAGGTAACTAGTTCTTCGCGAATCGCATCTAGTGGTGGATTAGTTACCTGAGCAAAGAGTTGAGAGAAATAGTCGAAGAGCAATCGTGGTTTAGCTGAGATTGCCGCAATCGGGGTATCGGTGCCCATTGAACCAAGTGGTTCTCCCCCACTTCGCGCCATAGGCGTAATTAAGATTTTCAAATCTTCTTCGGTATAACCAAAAGCGCGTTGACGACGCACAACCGATGAGTGTGGGTAAACAATATGCTCACGTGAAGGTAGATCAGCTAACTTAACGATGCCATCTTGTAACCACTGGCCATAAGTTTCGGCATCTGCCAGTGAATCCTTAATTTCATCATCTTCAATAATGCGACCAGCAGCGATATCAACCAAGAACATTTTTCCTGGTTGCAAGCGACCCTTGCGCACAATTTCTTCAGGTGCGAAATCTAGAACGCCTACTTCACTGGCCAAAACAACTAGGCCATCTTTAGTTACCCAATAACGCGATGGTCGCAAACCATTTCTATCAAGCACTGCGCCCACTTGGTTTCCGTCAGTGAAAGTTACGCATGCAGGCCCGTCCCAAGGCTCCATAAGAGAGGCATGGAAAGCATAGAAATCTCGTCGCTTTTGCGACATGGTTGCATGATTTTCCCAAGCTTCCGGAATCATCATTAAAACTGAATGTGGCAGGGAACGTCCACCTAAGTAAAGCAATTCAAGTACTTCATCAAAGGAAGCTGAATCCGATCCTGACATTTCCACGATTGGGAACAAGCGCTTTAAGTCACCTGGAATCACATCGGATTCAAGGAGTGATTCGCGAGCACGCATCCAGTTTCGGTTTCCCTTAACGGTATTGATTTCACCGTTATGCGCAATGAATCGGTATGGGTGTGCAAGCGGCCAAGACGGGAAGGTATTGGTAGAAAAACGTGAGTGAACAAGTGCCAATGGAGATTTAACTCGAGCATCACTTAGATCTGGGAAAAACTCTTCAAGCTGGCCGGTTGTGAGCATGCCTTTGTAAACAATGGTCTGAGAAGATAGCGATGGGAAATAAATATCTAACGAATGCTCGACTCGCTTACGCAGACAAAAAGCTAAGCGATCTAGTGCGATTCCGGATTCACCATTAGCGCCAGCTAGGAATAATTGTTCAAACTTTGGCATAACGCCAAGGGCAGTCTTGCCCAGAGATGCTGAGTTAATTGGAAGTTCGCGCCAACCTAGGACAACTAAACCTTCTTCAGCTGCGATTGCTGCAATTTCATTTTGGAAATCAAAACTTTGACCAATGAAGGCAATGCCTGTGGCGTAACTTCCGGCGGAAGGCAATTTAAATCCGGCTACGGCTTGATAAAACTCATCAGGAACGCGAATCAAAATTCCAGCACCATCACCACTATCTGGTTCAGCACCTGAAGCGCCGCGATGTTCAAGATTGCGAAGTGCAGTTAACGCTTGAGCAACAATTTCGTGAGTGGCAACTTTATTTAGAGTAGCAACCATCGCAACGCCGCATGCATCATGCTCGTTTGCTGGGTCATAAAGACCTTGTGCTGGTGGAAACTCTTTTGGGATTGCCATTAGGTTGTCGCCAGATCCTTTGCTACTAGTTGTCTTGTGCCGTTGCTTTCACGGGACAACTTTGGCCCTGGTCGTACTCTTTCTCGGTCCTCGAGATGGGTAAGGGTAGCAATTTAGCCTAGGAAAAGGTAAGCCTGTTCCGATTTATTCGAGGGAATTGATGTGATCTACGTCGGGCGATTTAGATTCCGGTTAGGTGAGCAAAATGGCCAATGCCCGCGGTAATTGCCATGCCCAGGCAACCACCAATCATTACTCGCATAGTTGGCTTCATAACGGCAGCCCCTGATGAGCGAGCGCTAATAATGCCAGTGGCCAAAAGACCGACTAGCGTGAAACCAACAATGCTCACCGCTACTGCCCCAGGAGTTGGTGCAAACGCCCCCGCAAATGGAATTAGTCCGCCCATTGTGAAACTTAGCGCCGAAGCTACCGCAGCTTGAACTGGGCGCGCTTTAGTACTTTCGAATTGACCAAGTTCATCTCGTAAATGTGCCTCCAGCGGATCTTTGGCATGCATCTGCTCGACAACTTCGCGAGCTAACTCGGGGGTTAAGCCGCGGTTAACATAGATCTCAACTAACTCAAGAAATTCGCCTTCGGGGTCTGCCGCTAAATGTTCGATCTCAAGCAGGCGATCAGATTCTTCGACATCATTTTGCGCGCGAACTGAAACATATTCACCGACTGCCATCGACATCGCACCAGCTGAAATTCCGGCAATGCCAGCTGTAATTAAAAAACTGTCACTAACTCGGGCAGCGGCAACACCAATCATTAACGAGGCAGTTGAAACCAAACCATCGTTGGCACCTAGTACTGCGGCGCGCAACCAACCTGCACGATGAGTGCGGTGATGTAAGTTTCTTTGATAAACATCTTCGAGCGCCATATTGAAATACTACCCGATTTCGGTCACTTTCTGACGTGCAAAACGAAGTGCCAACGCGCTCGCAATTAGACCAACTATTAGCGCTGTCCATAAATTAACCCGCAAACCTAAGATTTCATTTGCATCATCAATACGAAGTGATTCAATGGCAAAACTGCCAACACAATAAAGTGCCACGTAAATTGCAAAGCTTTGCCCAGCCTTTAACTTTGGCGTTAACCAGATCAGCAGCGCCGCAACCAGCAAGCACCAGATTGTTTCGTATAGGAAAGTCGGATGAAAGGTCTCATATTGGAGATATCCGATTGGACGCTTAGCTACTGGTATTTCCAGCGCCCATGACCCTGAAAAAGGGCGACCAAAAAGTTCACCATTAAACCAATTTCCAATACGTCCGATTGCTTGCGCAATCAAAATTCCTGGCGCTAGCGCATCTAGAAATAAGCGAAAACTCGGCAAATCTAAATCTTTAGCGCGTTTTCGATAACCAAACCAGGCAACCAGCGCACCAAGTGAGATCGCTCCCCAGATACCTAAACCGCCTTGATAAATTTTTAGCGCATCAATAGGTTTTCCATTTTCACCAAAGTATTGCGCAGGTGATGTTATGACGTGATAAATACGGCCACCGATTATGCCGGCAGGTACCGCGTAAATTGCTACATCGGCAACGACACCAATTGACTGTTCGCTGTCATTTGCAAATGTGCGATAACGCTTATTGCCTAACCAGATTGCAACTGCCACGCCAACAATTATGCATAAAGCGTAGTAATGAACAGTTAGCGGCCCAATTCCGATCGCCGAATTAGTTGGCGTTGGAATCGAGGAAAGCATTAATTAGCCTGCAATTGCTTTAGCAAATGCCTCGACATTGAAGTATTCGGTATTGCGGTCAAGTTCTTTACCGTTTACAAATACTGTTGGTGTCGAATTAACATTTGCTTTTGCACCCGCTTCGGCAACATTTTTAACCCAATCAGAATATCCACCATTATCAACGCAGGCTGCGAACTTAGCTGAATCGATTCCGATTGCTGCACCAATACTCTTTAGGAAAGTGGCATTAATCGCGCCCGCATTTTCAGCTGGCTGATTGGCATAGAACGCCTTATGGAAAGCTAAGAACTTATCTTCATCGGCAGCACATGCTGATGCGTTAGCAGCCAAAATTGATTCTGTACCGAGGAAGGAAAGAACGTGATAAACGACTTTAGCTTTTTTCTCTTCAATTGCTTTTTCTAAAGTTATACCGTTTATCGCTTCAAAGCGCGCGCAAACTGGGCATTGGAAGTCTTCGTAAACATCAATTGTTGGCACATTTGGTACATCGGCGTTAAAGACGATTCCGTAACCGTCATCTTTAGAAACACTAGAAGGTATCGCTGCAGTTGTCGAGCCCTTTGAACCGAAGTATGAGAATGAAGCACCGACCACAACGACTAAAGCAACCATTCCGATTACTAAATTACGTGTGAACTTATCTCCACCAGATGAACCAGTTGCCATGTGCTTACTCTCCTTGGGTTTTTGTTAATTTCTCTACTGCAAATCTAGTCAAAGGGTAGCGAAATAAATATAAACCTAACAATGCCAAGCCAGCGTCGCGCAGGATTTCGCTCAAATATTTGGTCTCACTTGGGTCCACGGTGCCACCGCCACCGAAACATCCGCAATCAATTGAGAGTCCGCGTGCCCAAGCCTGAGAAATTGCTGCGATGAAGACGACCATTAAGGCGCCACCGAAGAACGCAGATAGTCGTACTGCGATTCCTAAGATCAATAGAACACCTAAGCCAACTTCAAACCAGGGAAGAAATATTCCAAGAAAATTAGCTAACGGAATCGGAAGTACTTCATAAGCCCGAACTGCCATTTGAGATTTAGCGGGCGTGTAAATTTTCAACCAGCCGGCAGCAAATAGTACGCCG
>CAIXTG010000070.1 GCA_903922325.1 uncultured Actinomycetes bacterium | reverse complement strand
ACCAAACTTGGAATCATTTCAATAATTTGATTCTGAGCTTGGCGCACAGTTGCATTATCAAGTCCATGTGTTGGTGGACTTAACTTAACGGTATTAGCTAAGCCTTCATATCGAGCAATCTTTTCAATGACTTCATCAGTATCGCCAGCCAGGGTTAAAGCATCAACCATTTCATCTGGCACTACATCGGCTAAATCATCACTTGATACGCCAGTCTTGAATTTTTCAATTACCGCATTTTGTTGATCTAGCATTCCGTGGAATTCAAAGAAATCAGCATAAGTTTTAACAGTTGCATAGAAACCAATTAAGCCGGCTGCCCAACGCTTTGCTTGCTTGGCATCTTTATCAATCGCACATGCAGCCGAAACGACAATATCTAGTTTGCTGCTATCTCGGCCAGATTTTTCCCGGCCTTCGGTTAGCCAAGGCCCAAGCATTTCACCGAGATACTTTGGCGAACAAAGCTCATGTGAAATCCATCCATCGCCGATCTCACCGGCAAGTTTGGTCATAACTGGACCCATGCCGCCAAGATAAATAGGAATATTGGTGCGAGCAGGCGTGAATGGGCGGGTAAAGCCACGAATATCAATTCGTTCGAATTCGCCTTCAAATGTCATTCGCTCACCTAAATGTGATTGCGCCATGATCTGTCGCACGATCGCAACGGTTTCACGGATGTGTGCAACTGGCTTTCCCCAACGAGCATTGTGCCAATCTTGATTCAAGCGCTCGACGCCACTACCTAAACCTAAAATGAATCTGCCGTTACTCATCTCATCTAAATCAAGTGCTTCAAGTGCAGTGATTAATGGGCTGCGAGTAAATGCCAATGCAATTGCAGTTCCAACACCAATTGTTGATGTGCCTGCGGCCATTGCTGCTGCAGCAATTGTTGCGCTGCGATGTAGTTCAGGAACCCAGACAACTTCGGCGCCAGCTTTCTCAGCACGTTGCGCTGCATCAACTAATTCGGCGAGGGTTTCACCCCATGGTGCATAAGTTATTTTCAGACCCATGATTTAAACTCCTCACTTGGCAGCGGTTTCGAAGCCAGATAGTCTTTTCCACCTATTGAGACGCTGTTCCAATAATCTAATTCTCTCTCATACGTGAAGGTAGGGCAACCTTTTGAGTACTGATTCGACAGTAATAACTCGAGATCGTTCCGCCCTGTGGATCACCATCAATCGTCCTGATGATTTGAATGCACTTACTCCTGAGGTTATTTCTGGCCTAAATGCGGCATGTGATGAAGTTGATAAAGATCAGAGCATTCGAGCTTTAGTTATTACTGGTTCATCCGGTGGAACAACTGAAAATTTCTCAGTTGGCATGGATATTAATTTTCTGGGCAAATGTTTTGCTGATATCGATGGCGTTTTTATTCCATTTGTAACTTCGGTACATAAACTTTTACTTCGTTTGGAATCACTAGATGTGCCTGTAATCGCTGCCGTTAATGGTTTCGCTCGAGCCGGTGGTTTTGAAATATTAGTTGCCGCCGACTTAGTGGTTATTGCAGATGAAGCGCGAATCGGTGACTTACATGTCGCAAGTGGTTTGCCACCAGGCGCGGGCGCCACATTTCGTAGCCGTAATAAATTAGGCGAACAACGTGCAAAGGCACTGTTATTTAGTGCGGGCACATTAACTGGGCCAGAAGCAGTAGCCGCAGGGCTCGCACTTACCTCAGTCCCCCGCAGTGAACTGACGGAAGCCGTAAATAAATTAGTTTCAACCTTTAATAAATCGCCTCGTAATGCACTGGCAAAAACTAAAGCTGGTTTCACCCAGACTCAAGGTTTAACAAATAGTGCGAGCTGGGAAGTTGAAATCGGTTTGTTCCGTGATTTTCTGCTTAATGACCCAATGGCTGCTGAAGGTTTTAACTCATTTAAAGAAGGGCGCAAACCAAATTGGCTATAACAACTCCAATCGAAATCACTGAAGAGCTGCGCTCAACGTTAGTTCGCGTTGGTAACTACACCCACCCGCTATTTAGCGACCTCGAAGTAGCTAAGAACTCAGGTATGTCAGCGCTGCCGCTACCTGGCCAAGCCCTGCTATTGCTTGCTGGCGGAGCTGCCGAAAACAGTGGCCTGATTGATGATGCGATTGCTTTGGTTGGCTTAAGTGAAACTTTGTTTTTAAAACCCGCATTCACAGGAGACTTTGTAACTCTAGAACTAACCGAGCTTGATCGAACCCCAACTTCCAAGGGCGACAAAGCGATTGCCAATTTTGCCTGGGAAATTACTAATCAACATGGTGAAATCTTGGCAACAACGACTGCCAAGATGTTAATGCGCGCTTAAACGTTCCCCTAATAATTTTCCGAAAGTAATCGAAGGCATAACTAACATGCCGCCAACAAATGATTGGCCCATAGTTGCAGCCGATCCAAGAACTTCTCCTGCTGCATAAAGATTAGGAATTACTTCACCACTTGCTTTGCGTACGCGCAGATCAGCATCAACATCACTGCCTGAGAAAGTAATTAGCGTGACAGCATGATTTTGAAGTGAGTAGAACGGACCTTTTT
>CAIXTG010000069.1 GCA_903922325.1 uncultured Actinomycetes bacterium | reverse complement strand
GTGGGTAAAGCGCATATGACTGGAAAACCATCGCGATATCGCGATCTTTTGGCGCAACATTTGTTACGTCACGATCACCGATTAAAATACGACCGGCATCGATTTCTTCAAGTCCGGCCAACATACGAAGTGATGTTGATTTACCGCAACCTGAAGGACCAACTAGAACTAGAAATTCACCATCATTTACAGTGAGTTCAAGTTCGTTAACTGCTGGCACAGTTGTGCCTGGGTAGATACGTGATGCTTTGTCGAATACGACATTTGCCATTTGATTTCTTCCTTATCCGGGCAGGTACGTGCCCGACGATCCGTTGGAGTAAGGCGATTGCGGCGGTTGCCGTAATCGGTGGCCAAAGGCTACCCACCGAGTGCGCCAAAGGGCAATATCAGAAGCGAAATGCCATTCGTGGCGCGTATAGTTGGCTTTCTCATGGAGCCCCACTCGCTTAGCCAGATTTTGGGCAATATTGCCATCGTCCTACTCTTAATCCTGCTGGGATCCCTCTTTGTGGCTGCCGAAATCGCCTTGATTTCGTTGCGTGAAAGCCAGATTAAGCAATTAGCCCTAAAAGGTAAACGGGGCGCCCGGGTCGCTGCATTAGCCGAAAATCCAAATCGATTCTTAGCCGCAGCTCAAGTTGGCGTCACATTCTGCGGATTTTTATCAGCAGCTCTGGGTGCTGAACGCCTGGGCGTTTACATCGAACCTGAGTTAATTGATTTGGGATTATCCAAAGGCGTAGCAGCGCTGGTATCGCTAATTGGAATCACGATCGTGATTGCTTATTTCTCACTGGTATTCGGTGAGTTGGTTCCAAAACGCTTAGCGTTGTTTCGCACCGAAGCAATCGCGTTGGCATCAGCCGGAATTATCGATTGGTTAGCCAAACTATTCCGCCCGATTATTTGGTTACTTTCAAAATCAACTGACTTTGTAGTTCGCCTCTTTGGGTTAGACCCAGCCGAGCAACGCACGCAAATTTCAGAAGAAGAGCTACTTGATCTAGTTGCTGGCCACGCAGCCCTGAGCGATGAAGAACGCGACATTGTGGAAGAAGTTTTTAATGCTTCAGAGCGCCAAATTCACGAAGTGATGGTGCCACGCACCGAAGTAGATTTCATGGATGCGTCATTGACTGTAGGCAAAGCTATTGGGTTAGCAATTGATAAAGCACATTCAAGATACCCAGTTGTCCGAGGTTCATCTGATGAAGTTATTGGCTTTATCCATGTTCGCGACTTGCTAGATACTTCATTGGTAACTCCTGGTGGAAAAATCCAAGAGCTAGTACGTAACATTATATTTTTGCCGGGCACCAAAGGGATTTTGCCTGCGCTAACCGAAATGCGTAACCAAGGTCAACATTTAGCAATTGTGCTCGATGAGTACGGTGGCACCGATGGCATTATCACTTTGGAAGATCTGGTCGAATGTCTAATTGGTGATATTCGTGATGAATATGATGATCATGAGCAAGAGATTGCGCACGAAGCACGCACTAATGACTTTGAAATCGATGGCCTGACCTCGCTCGAAGATTTACTAGATGACGCTGGAATTGAGATTCCCGAGGGCCCGTATGAAACTGCCAGTGGCTTTGTCATGCATTTCCTCGGCCGAATCCCAGTAGAAAACGATGTAGTCAGCGTAAACGGCTTGCGGATAACTGTTTTATCGATGGAAGGCAAGCGAGCTGGCCAGCTTTTAATCTCGCGCAACGCATAATTCATGCGAGAATAAACCTCATGAGCGCACAGAAAAGAATTCTTTCGGGGATTCAACCGACCAGTGAATCTTTTCACTTAGGTAATTACGTCGGCGCCTTAAAGCAATGGGTAGCTCTTCAAGACGGCAATGATGCTTTCTATTGCATCGTTGATCTACATGCACTCTCTGGCGAAATTGATCCATCTCTATTGCGAAAGCGAACCCTGGCATCGGCGGCCCAACTAATTGCACTAGGAATTTCGCCGGAAAAATCTACGCTTTTCGTGCAATCACAAGTGCCGCAGCATAATCAATTGGGTTGGATCATGGAATGTATGGCTGGCTTTGGTGAAGCTAGCCGCATGACGCAATTTAAAGATAAGTCAGCTAAAGGCGGCGCAGATTCAGCTCGCGTAGGTTTATTTACTTACCCAATGTTGCAAGCTGCCGACATTCTTTTGTATCAAGCACATCAAGTTCCGGTTGGCGAAGATCAGCGTCAACATATTGAATTGACTCGAGATCTTGCCACTAGATTTAACACTCGCTTCGGCGAAACTTTCCGAATTCCAGAAGGCTACATTCTTAAATCTGGTGCCAAGATTTATGACTTGCAAGACCCGACCGCCAAGATGAGTAAATCTTCTGGTTCAACTACCGGCGTGCTTGAAATTATGGATAGCCCAGAATCAAATGCGAAGAAGATTAAGAGTGCTGCAACAGATGCAGAGCGAGAAGTTAAATTTGATGAGAAAGCTAAACCTGGAATAAGTAACTTGCTTACAATTCATTCAACTTTGTCGGGCAAGTCAATTGCTGATTTAGAAGCTGAATTCGCTGATAAAGGCTATGGTGATTTCAAGGGCGCTGTTGCTGAAGTAGTAGTTGAGTATTTCCGCCCAATTCGCGCTAAAGCCCTTGAATTACTAGAAGATGAAGCCCACTTGCTTTCGATCTTGCACGAAGGCTCACGCAAAGCCCGTGAGGTAGCAACCGAGACAATTAATTCGACCTATCGAAATCTAGGCATTGTCCAATGAAGCACAAAGCCCTACTTCTAAGCGTTGCAATCGCCGCTTCAGTGATGATGCCGGTGACTTCAACTGCAACACCTGTGGTAAATCTTTGCGTTGCATATGATTTAGGCGGTCCTGGTGATCGCTCATATAACGATGCAGTACTAGCCGGATTAACTAAAGCAAAGAAGACTCTGGCATTTAATTACGAAGGTTTCATTACCGATGGCACTGCCGCAGATCGAGAAAAGCGAATTCGCGCGATGATTGCTAAAGGTTGTTCGCCAATCCTCGCGATTGGTTCTGGCTACGCTAAATTGCTCAAGAGTTTAGCGCTGGAATTTCCTACCCAACAATTCTCAATTTTAAATGATGCTTCGATTGCAAATTTAAATGTAACTTCACTTGTTTTTAACGATAAGCAAGTTGGCTACTTAGCAGGTTCAGCGGCAGCCCGAGTATCTAAAAGTGCAAAAGTTGCCTTGATCGCAAGCGCCACAAATTCGAATTTGGAAGCTGGCTTTACCCTCGGCGCAACGGCAGCGAAGAAAAAAGTGAAAGTCACTTTAAAAATTGCAACAACCGGGTTAACCGAGTTAACAAAATCTCTTATCGCTGAAGGTAATGATGTAATTTTCGTTGCAACTTCTGGTTCGGTAACTGAAATCTTTGCTACAGCGGTAAAATACAATGAAAGTAAGAAGAAAAGCGCTGATGAAGTTGGCGTGATTACAATTGAGCCTGATCAGTATTTGACATTGACGCAGACAAATCAAAAATACTTACTTGGGGCAATTTCTAAGCGAGTAGATAGTGCAATGCTTGATTTAGTAACTTCGGCAATTAAGAATCAACAGATCAGCGACATTCTGGATCCAGTACAAGGCATCTACGGGCGCAGTTATGGCATTACCGGCGGCAATATTGAGGTCTCTATCTGGTCGCCAAAACTTCAAGCTTTTAAGGCTTCGATCACTGCCGCCTCACGCACAGCTGCCAAACTTTAAAGTTCGCCTCTAGAGTTTTCGCAATCGTTACCTATTTTTAGCCTATTTTTGGAAATTTCATTGGGATAAAAGCCATTTTGATACTAGGCTCGCTAGTACTAAGAGGAGCTCTCTGGCTAGTACTTACGTACTAACTTAGATAGCAAAACTTGCGATAACCCCCGTTAGATACAACTTGGAGGAAAATTGAAGAAGTCAAAGCTAGTAGCCATTCTTGCGGCTACCACTGTTGCAGCAAGCCTTGCGCTTGTTCCTGCAGCAACTGCAGCAACAAAGACCAAAGCATGCTTGGCACTAGATACTGGTGGCGTAGATGACAAGTCATTCAACGCAGCATCATGGGCTGGCGCAACAGCAATTGCTAAGTCAAACAAGAACGTAACAGTTTCGTACCTACCTGCTGCTTCAGGCGCAGAGTACGCACCAAACATTAAGAAGTTTGTTGATCAAAAATGTAATGTGATCATCGGTGTTGGTTTCGCAATTTCAGGTGCAATCATTGCATCAGCAAAAGCAAACCCATCAATCAAGTACGCAGTTGTTGACGATGCAGCACTTGATTGCAACGCTGACTACTCAGTATGTAATCCTGTAAAGAACGTAAAGGGTCTAACTTTCCGTACTCAAGAATCATCATTCCTAGCTGGTTATGCAGCAGCTGCTTTCTCAACTAAGGGTGTAGTTGCTACTTACGGTGGCGCTCCATACCCAACAGTTACAGCATTCATGGATGGATTCGCACAAGGCGTTTACTACTACAACCAGGTAAAGAAGAAGGGCGTTCGCGTCCTAGGTTGGAACCGCGACACCAAGAATGGTGAATTCGTTGGTAACTTCTCTGATACTTCAAAGGCACTTCAGATCTCTAAGAACTTCGAGCAAGCTGGCGCAGATGTAATCTTCCCAGTTGCTGGTGGACTTGGTGGAGCAACAGCTCAGAACTCAATGGATGGAAAGAAGTCAGTAACAATCTGGGTAGATACAGATGGTTATGTTTCAGCTTCTAAGTACCGTTCAGTTCTTCTAACTTCTGTTGTTAAGGGTCTTGGCGAAGCAGTTTCTTCAGTAATCGCTGAAGTTAATGCTGGCAAGTTCACAAACAAGTCATACAGCGGAACTTTGGCTAATAAGGGAACACGCCTAGCGTCATTCCACGACTTAGCATCAGCAGTTCCTGCATCACTTGCTAAGGAAATTGCTGCAGTTCAGAAGAAGATCGTTGCTGGTTCACTAAAGGTTGAATAAGCAATAAAAAAGTAAGTAGCGGCGCAGTGAGAAATCACTGCGCCGCTATTTTTTTATAGTTTTATAGCGTAGATTTGCGCCATGTCTTTAGAGCTACGCGGAATTACTAAGCAATTTGGTTCATTAGTTGCTAATGACGATATAAATTTCAAAGTTGAAGCAGGCGAGATTCACGCGATCTTGGGTGAAAATGGTGCTGGTAAATCAACGCTCATGAACATTGTTTATGGTTTGCTCTCACCAGATAAAGGTCAGATTTTAGTTGATGGCCAGGAAATCAAAATCAAGAGCCCGCTCGATGCCC
>CAIXTG010000068.1 GCA_903922325.1 uncultured Actinomycetes bacterium | reverse complement strand
TGACCCGTCCACCTAAAAAACGGGGAATTACCCAGGTTGAAGCGGATAAATCCCTCATCCTCCGCTCATTACATTCGCTTTGGCTGATTCACGAATTAATCTATTCGCCAATTGACCTGGAACCAGTGCCTGATACAGAAATCAGAAGTTCGGACATCCTCCGCTCACAAGTTCGCTTTAGACGTTGAGGCTGTGGATAACAAAAACGACCGAACAAGAAACTTGTCATTCTCTATGAATGAAAATAATAAGAAGCTTCCAAGTAATAAGTCTGACAATCTCTTTCATCTTTGCTAACACGCTTTATATGTCTACAAATGCCAGCGCCATCGTCACCCCACCTCTCACAAAATGCAATATTAGGGTCGATAATCCACACATTTCTGAAAATCTATTACGCACGCGAGGAATTTTGGCAGTCAAAGTTAATGCGCGATCCAAATGCAATAAGCCAATACGCGATTTAGTCCTCACCGTCGAAATCTACAAAATAGGGTTCTTCATGGATCATAGGGTTATGAAAAAAGCAGTTACTTTTGACGGGCTCGTGTATGCCAATCGCATAGTCAAGAATCAGGAAACCTACGCTAAGTGTGATAACTCAAAGCGAAGCAGATATTACGGAATTGCTTATGCAACTGCTTTCCTGGAAGGCCAAGTCGTTAAGACTTTTCATGTAATAACTGAAAGAACTGTCTCCCTCAAATGTGGAAATTGACATAAACTTGCTTCATGATCCCCAACGCAGATGAAAACTCTCTCCGTGATGACGCATGGGATGAACGTTATTTTGGTTTAATTCTTGAACTTGAAGAGAGGCATAGCTCTCGCTATGAATCTCAGGCCTTGAAGTTGTTAGAGCAAAAATACCTTGAAACTTCTTTCGAGGGCGTGCGTATCAAGTACAAATTGAGCCCGACTGGATGTTCGTTCTTTGTTGGAAATGATGACAGTCGAATTAAACACAGTTCATGGAGGCGGATGGGTTGGCGAAAGGCGTCAAAAATGAGCGCGTTACCTAATTTCTTCGCTGCCTCTGAAGCAGATGTGCAAATAGATAGAACAGATTACTGAACTACTGTTATACATCTACCACTGAACTATTTGGTTATCTTCCCACAGAACTCCAGTGGTATCGCCGGCGTTAAATTCTCTCGTCGCTAACCAAAGTGCAGTTGCTGCGCCTTGTTCTGCACTGCGTGGTGCGTCAGGACCACCCATGTCGGTGCGGGAATGATTTGGGCACACTGCATCAACTAAAACTCCACGCGCACCTAAGCCAGTTTCATGGGCAAGATTTCGCACAAATGCATTAACGCCAGCTTTGCTGATTCGATATGGCGCAAGGCCACCAGCATTTCCGGGGCCAGACATTCGACCTAAACATGCAGAATAAATAATGATGCGGCCATTTCGTGCTTCAGCCATTGCGGGCACTAAGCCATTAACAATTGTGAAAACGGAATCTAAATTAATTGCCATTACACGACGCCATTCCGCATCAGTTGTTTTCAATGTCTTTGACATTTTTTCACTCATCACGCCATGAGCCAGAATCATGATTTCAGGAGCAGGTTGTTGCTGCGCAATCAGTTCAACGGTTTTACGTGTTGCCAACATATCTTCTAAATCAATAGCATAGGTTGAGAACTTTTGATTTGGGTATTGGGTTTGCAGAGATTGTTGTGCAAGCAATAGACGAGCTGGATCCTTGGCAATCATCACAATGTCATGGCCCAACGCAGCTAGAGACTTGGCGTTTTCAAAACCCAAACCTCTGCTTGCGCCGGTAATTATTGCTAAAGACATGGGCAAAGCCTGCCTCAGATTGCTGAAATTTGCCGACTGAAATTGATGTGAAAATTCACTTCCTTGCGTAAAGTACTGACCTATGGCAACTAAAGATCGCACTGGGTATTTGACTTGGAAGCATGGCCGAACTTGGTTTCGGGTAATCGGAAACCTCAGATCAGGACAGACTCCAATTGTTGTAATGCATGGCGGCCCAGGTGGAACTCACGTTGGAGTTCTGACAATGGCGAAGCTACTAAACGCCTCAGGTCGCCCGGTGATTGTTTACGATCAAATTGGTTGCGGTAATTCAACTTCGCTAAAAGCCAAGCCAGCTAGTTTCTGGACAATTGAATTGTTCGAAGAAGAACTGACTCGACTTATTAAGCACCTTAAGATTGAAAATCGCTACCTGCTCGCAGGTGCATCGTGGGGCGGAATGCTTGCGCTGAATTATGCGGTCAAGAGACCAAAAGGCTTAAAGGGTTTGATCATTGCTAACTCGTTGCCATCAAGCCGTATGTGGGTTCGCGAGACTCGCAAGCTCGTGGCAAAGTTGCCAGCAAAACATCGTAATGCGATTTATAAGTACGAAAAATTAGAGAAATACAAAGCTAAGGAATATCTAGCTGCCA
Source organism: uncultured Actinomycetes bacterium (assembly GCA_903922325.1). Classification (GTDB taxonomy): domain Bacteria; phylum Actinomycetota; class Actinomycetes; order Nanopelagicales; family Nanopelagicaceae; genus Planktophila. Next base: position 6,466 of record CAIXTG010000068.1, on the reverse strand, counting down.
ATGTTGAATTCGCCAAACGGCACATCAGACAGATTCCACAACTAGTTGACTTTGCGCGCAAACCAAAATTCGGAATGCATGTTTACGAAGCGATGTGGGGACCAACTGAATTCACTGTGCGCGGCACACTAAAAGACTGGTCCGTTGAAAAGGAACTTCACCTAATTAAGGTGCCAACTTTCTTCATTAATGGCGAGAAAGATGAAGCAACCCCAGTTATGCATCGCTTCATGAAGGCGCGTGTTAAAGGCTCGCAGTATTACTGCATCAAAGGTGCTTCACACACTGCCCCGGCCGAGGCGCCCCTTGAATGGATGCAAGTAACAGAGAAATGGTTAACTACAAAAAAGCTTTAATTATTAACCGTTAAGAGCTGCGACCTCTGCTGCATAAGTTTCACTCCATGCCAGATAAGCCTTTGATGCCTTTGTTGCCAATGGAGTTGCTTTAGTAATTGCCTTCGCGTCGTTTTTCTGGATTCCTTTATTAAGTGCGGTAATCGCAGTTTTATAAGCAGCGCAGGCTTTCTTCAGCATTGGCCCAGATTTTGGAAAACCCTCTGAAGGAACTAAGGCATCCATTTTGGCAACAGTTGCTAAAACAACTTTTGAACTCTTAGTTGCAGCAGTCTTGTATTTACTCCACTTGCTACCGAATGCCAAGGTAGGTGGCTTTGAAATTGCGGCGTCCCAAGCAACAGTAACTTTGGCGAATTCCTGAGCCAAGGTTGAAACTTGGGTTGAGTAATCAACATCGGCTTGAGTAGCACCGGCAGCCGTGGCCGAATTAGGTGCAATGATTGCCAGCGAAACAAGGCCGATTACAAATAGAGCGATTGATTTCTTCTTGGTTACGGCACGCATTTTCGACTCCTTAGGTAGCTACTTAAAATAATTACCGTAAGAAGTAACCAGTTTTATGCGAGAAACTCTGTCCAAGATTCCTAGCTTTTCCATCTGATTTCGTGATATCATGATGTCATGACTAAGCAAACAACTTTGCGCCTCCCCGATGATCTAGCCGATCAAGCAGAAGTCGTGGCTGCTGTAAGAAATATCAGTGTTAATCAATTAGCAATCGAGGCTCTTCAGGCTGAGATCTCACGCATGAAAGACGATGATCAGTTTATTATCGACCTTAAATTGCATTCGAAAAAGCATAAAAATCTGCTGGATCGCCTAGCTAGGTGACCTTGTACCTGACTTTGAATCAGGTACTGCATATTGCTGAAGAAGTAACAGGTGTATCACTTGAAACACTGGCACGAGTTTCTCAATTACACCTTCTCGCTTCGGCAGTTGCAGCACCTCAGACAGAACTAATCGGGCTAGACCCATATCCAGAACTTTCAGATAAAGCTTCGGCTTTGGCTTTTCACATTGCACGAAATCATGCACTTCCAGATGGGAACAAACGACTTGCTTTTCTCTCCGCTTTTGAATTCTGCTGGATTAACGGTTTCGAAATGGAATTCGATATTGACGATGCCGAAGCAATTTTCTTCGGACTTGCCGGTGGCGAGATTTCTCAAGAAGCTCTTGCAATCTGGATTAAGAAAACACTTCGCGAGCGAAATAGCACATGAGATAACCTTGGCACTAGACAAGAACTAGAGCGAAGGCAAGAAATGAATATGGGAAATGCTGAAAGCCAGTCAGCGCCTCGCTACGTAGTCATACGCCATAGATTTGATTCTGAAACAAATCATTATCGATGGATGCCAGAAGTAACTTTTGACAATAAACGTAAATGGAAAAAGTATTTAAAGAAAGAGAGTGCAGATCTGGAAGTACGGAAAAATTCTGGCCTGACCCAACAAAAAGAAGAGCTTTCCGGATACATTATCAATCCAAAAGAAAAATCCCGCACAAAAACTTTAATTATCAAGATGGTTAGAATATTTGGAAAGAAACAGTATTTGCCCGGTTACGAATCTGGGTACGCAGAATATGAAGAGTACAAAGCTGAGATTGAAGCTAAAAGTTAGATTCTTAATCAGTTAGATCTGCACGCCGATGTATTTAGTTTGCAGAAACTCGTGAATTCCATCGAAGCCACCTTCGCGGCCTAAACCAGATTGCTTAACGCCACCGAAAGGTGCGGCAGGGTCTGAAATAACACCTTTGTTGATCGCAACCATTCCGGATTCCATTGCCTCTGCTGTGCGAAGCGCACGAGCTAAGTCACTTGAGAATACGTAACTAATAAGTCCGAATTCAGTGTCATTGGCCAGCGCAATTCCTTCGGCGTCGGTATCGAAGATAACGACTGGGGCAACTGGGCCAAAGATTTCGTGCTTCAAGATTGGGTTGTCTTTAGCCACCGAGAGCACGGTTGCTGGGTAGAAAGCGCCTACGCCATCGGGGGTTTTGCCACCGGTTTCGACCTTGGCACCAGCTGCGATTGATTGATCAACTAGCTCGGCAATCTTGTTGCGCTCTTTGACTGAAACGCTGGCGCCAAGTGTTGTTGTGGCATCGGTGCCACGACCAACTACGAAGGCAGACATTGATTTCGTAAGCTCTGCAATAAATTTTTCGGCGATTGGTCGTTGCACATAAATGCGATTTGCTGATGTGCAAGCGGCGCCACCATTGCGCATCTTGGCTAATAACAATTGTGGAATTGTGACTGCAAGGTCGGCATCATCGTGCACGATAACTTGTGCGTTGCCGCCAAGTTCCATTGAACAACGAATTACTCGGTCGGCAGCTTCTTTAAGTAGAACGCGACCAACTTCAGTTGAACCGGTGAAAGATAAATTCTTAACTCGTGGATCATGCAGCATCTTCGAAATTGCCGGACCAGTTTTTTCTGGGATAACTAAATTCAAAACACCTTTAGGTAATCCAGCGCGCTCCAAAATATCAACGATGTGCATTGCAGTCAGTGGAGTTTCAGTTGCTGGTTTCAAAATCATGGTGCAACCAGCTGCAATTGCCGGGCCAATCTTGCGAGTCGCCATACCGGCTGGGAAATTCCAAGGTGTAATTAAAATTGATAAACCAATTGGTTGATGGGTGACCAAGATTCGTTTATCGCCACTTGGTGACATTCGGAAATCACCTGGTGTGCGCACAGTTTCTTCAGCAAACCAACGGAAAAATTCGGCAGCATAAGTTGCTTCACCACGAGCATCGGGCATTGCTTTTCCGTTTTCGCGTGAGATCAAAGTTGCAATCTCTTCAATTTCAGCAGTCATGATTTCAAATGCTTTGCGCAGAATTTCCGAACGGAATCGTGGCGCAGTTGCTGCCCACTCAACGGCTACGGCATCGGCAGCTGCAATCGCAGCCTCACATTGCGCATCATCGGCGATCGCAACTTGAGCAATTACTGAACCGTCGCTGGGGTCAGTTACGGCAACCGTGCTTGCACCCGGCACCCACTGGCCATTTATATAGAGTTGTGTGCGCATAAGGAGAGCATAACAATCTAAGATAGAGCCTCTAACAAGGAGTAAAAGTGCCTAAGTCTTGGACTGATGGAGCCCCAGCCCCGGTTGCGCTTCAGGATCATGCGCATCTGCGCGACCCGCTCACCTACAAGATCAAGAAGTGGTTCTTGGGTGGCGCGCTTAACCGTCACTCACTCGACCACCAGCGCTTGAAGAAACGTTACGCGCTCGGCATTTTATCTTCTGACTGTATTTCATCTTCAGCTTATGGTTCTGAGCAGATTTTAATTGCGCTACTTCCCGCTTTTGGTTTAGCAGCTTTCACAATTTTGATGCCGATGACGGGCATTGTGTTAGCAATTTTAGTTTTGATCACTCTTTCTTACCGAAATGTTATTCAGGTTTACACCAAAACTGGTGGCGCTTATGTTGTATCGCGCGATAACTTCGGTCCGGTGGTGGCACAAGTTGCAGCTGTCGCACTCATGCTTGATTACATCGTAACTTTGGCAATTCAAAGCGCTGCTGGTGTTGCTGCAATCATCTCGACATTCCCTGAATTAGAACCATGGAAGATGCATATGATTTTTGCAATCATTGCATTCTTAACTTTCGGAAATCTACGTGGTGTTAAAGAGGCTGGAAAAGCGTTCGCGTTACCAACTTATTTATTCCTGGGCGCAATGTTGATCGTATTTACTTGTGGCCTCTATCGATATTTCACTGGCACGCTGCCGTTGCTCGAAACAGATTTGCCCGGCGCAGTTGAAGTTGGTCAGCCAAGTGGCTTGCTAACAGGGGCCGCAATATTTATCTTGCTTCGTGCATTTGCCAATGGTGGATCTTCTCTTACTGGTCTAGAAGCAATCTCTGATGGTGTTGCGTTATTTAAAGCACCTGAAGCAGATAATGCAAAGCGGACTTTGGTAATTATGAGTTCGCTGCTCGGAACTTTGGTTCTAGGTGTTTCCTGGTTTGCTCATCAAATACACGCAATGCCATATGAGTCCGGTACGCCAACGGTTATTTCGCAAATCGCAAAAGCTGCAGTTGGCACTGGCGTTTTTGGTCAGGGTATGTTTATTTTGGTTCAGCTGGCAACGATGCTTATTCTTTTCGCAGGCGCTAACACCACTTACAGCGCATTCCCGCTGCTCTGTAACTTTGTGGCTTCCGACGGATATCTGCCCCGCCAACTAAGCAAGCGCGGGCACCGATTAGCGTTTTCTAATGGAATTCTGCTGCTTGCCGGCGGTGGATTATTGCTCGCATTTATGACTGCCGGTTCGGTAGAGCACTTGGTGGCTTTCTATGCCCTTGGCGTATTTACCGGTTTCACATTGGCTGGCTTTGGAATGGCTAAGCACGCTCGAAAAAATAAGGGCGATGGTTGGAAAGTTAAATTCGCGATCAACGGATTAGCTGGTGCGGTTTCTTTCGTAATCGTAATTATTTTCTCAGTTGTGAAATTCACTGAAGGTGCCTGGATAGTTTTGGTTGTTGCACCTATCGCGGTTCTATCTTTCTTACGTTTACGTCGCCAATACACTGCAGAGCAGAAAGCTCTTACTGTTAAGAGCGAACAACAACGTGCTACTTCAATTACTCGCCACGATGTAACTGTGCTGGTTGATTCAGTAGACCTGGCAACAATTAGCGTTGTTCGATATGCCCGAACTTTAAACGCTCGAAAGATTTCGGCAGTCCACTTTGTAATCGATGATCGTCGTGCTGCAGATATTCAAGCAGCTTGGGCAGCATCCGATGCGGTAGACGACGTGGAGCTCGAATTAATCGATTGCCCTGATCGTCGCTTGCCTAATGCAGCGCTTGATTATGCAATTCGGATGACTGAACAAGCAGATGTTGAATTAACTTTGCTATTGCCTCGTCGTTCTTACTCTGGAGTTCTTGGCCGATTGCTACACGATCAAACTGCAGAAGACATTGCTGCTCCTATTTCGCAACTATCCCGAGTAGTTGCCACGATTATGCCGTTTGATGTTTCGAAAATGATTTCTGGAAAGTCACTTGTGGTAGAAAATCACAAACATGATGCACCTATTGCAGCTAAACCAGTTGCCGTAAAAGCTGAAGTTAAATCTGTGGTTGCACAATCTGCTGAACCGGTAAGTCACTACGCAGAAAACATCACACCAATTGGAAATATTGTTTGGCGCAAACGCGCACATATCCAAGGTCGCGTTACCTCGATTCGAACCGCGCCAAGCGGAGCAGCTCCAGTAATTAATGTGGAAATTTGGGATGAAACCGGTGGGGTAACGCTGCAATTCTTGGGCCGTCGTGAGATCCGGGGCCTTGATATTGGTACCGAATTACGCGCAGAAGGAATGGTTGCCGATAACGACGGCAAAATGAATATTTTGAATCCTTCATACGAGCTACTTAAGTAGCGCCTTTTACTTAATTAATTGGCGGTGGCGGTGGGATTTGAACCCACGGTTGAGTTTCCCCAACACACGCTTTCGAGGCGTGCTCTTTTGGCCGCTCAGACACGCCACCGTAGGTGACGATACCTCAAATTATTGCTGGCGGAAAAAGTTAGTTAATAGTTCAGCGCATTCTGCTTCGAGTACGCCACCAACAACTTCCATTTTATGAATTGCACGCGGGTCACGGAGAACATCCCAAACCGAACCAACTGCGCCAGCTTTTTCATCCCAAGCACCAAATATCAAAGTATTGATTCGTGACTGCGCAATCGCACCTGCACACATTGCGCAAGGTTCAAGTGTTACAACTAGTTTGCAGCCATCTAATCGCCAAGTGCCTAATTTTTGGGCAGCGCGTCTGATTGCCACGATCTCGGCATGTGCGGTTGGGTCTTGATGCGCTTCGCGCTCGTTAAATCCAGTTGAAATTACATTATTTTCAGAATCAACAATTAACGCACCTACTGGTACGTCATCTGTTATTAAAGCGCTTTGTGCAATTGCAATTGCCGAACGCATTAGATCTTGATGAATCAAAGTTCTAGTAGCTCCGCAAACTCATTACCGAAACCTAATCGCTTAGCGATAGCTTCTAGTTGCTCATCTGGAAATAGTT
>CAIXTG010000067.1 GCA_903922325.1 uncultured Actinomycetes bacterium | reverse complement strand
GTCAAGGACCCTGCAAATACTGTGCACATAAAGCGGTTGACCCAAAAGATGCTGTGGCTCTCTTTATTTCCAAGGACCTCAAACCTCTAGATCCCTATCCTGGAGACAATAAAAAACCTTGGCGGTCGATTCATCTCGTTTGCGGCAATGAAGTATCCCCAATGTATGACGTTGTTCGGCGTGGTGAAAGTATGGGTTGTCATTTCTGTAGTGATCAATTTGTTGACCCAGATGAAGCATTCAACTTTATGGTTGAGAAAGGCTTCCAGCCACTGGTTCCCTACCCTGGAAGTGCAAAAGCATGGAAATCAATTCACCTCGAGTGTGGAAGTAGCACTCGACCTTCATTTGGGAAAATTAAATCAGGAAGAGTTGGATGCCCTACTTGTTCAGGAAACCTGAAGATTACCCAAGAACGTGCATATGCTTTCTTTAGGAGTAAGAACTTAGAGCCTTTGGAGAAATTCCAAGGGCCTCATCATCCTTGGAGATCAATCCACTCTGAGTGCAAGAAAGAAGTTTCACCAAGATGGGCATCGGTCCAACAGGGTCAGAATGGATGCAAGTACTGTGCGGGAGCTGCGGTCGATATAAAAGACGCAAAAGCACTTTTCGTTAAGATGGGATTGAAGCCTATTGAGAAATTCCAAGGAGCTTCTAAACCTTGGAAATCTATTCACATTAAGTGTGGGAGGGAGGTCTCTCCACGGTATAGCGGACTAAGAGCAGGACAGGGACCTTGTGCTTATTGCGCTGGATTATTTGTGGACCCAGAGGAAGCTCTTGAGCTGTATAGAAGTAGAGGCCTAGAACCACTTGTTCCTTATCCAGGAGCCTCAATCGGCTGGAATTCAATTCACAAAGTTTGCCGAAGGAAAGTTAATCCAACTTACGGTTATGTAAAAATGGGAGGCGTTGGTTGCAATTATTGTGCCGGCCTTGAGCCAATTTCTCCAAAGGTGGTTGAGAAGTTGTTTGTGTCTCGTGGGTTCAAACCTTTAGAGGTATATGTAAACCGAAGGACTCCGATTCGAGCTATTCACAATGTTTGCGGTAGAGAAGTCAAACCTTTGTACAGCTCGATTAAAAATGGGGGTGGATGTAAGTACTGTGCAGTCGGTGGAATTAATCTATCCGCTCCAGCTTTCCTTTATTTAATGACTCACACTGAGCTAGGGTCACACAAAGTAGGTATAGGCGGTTATCAATCAAGCACAAATCGAATTGACCAGCATAAAAAGCATGGTTGGAAGTTGTTCAAATCCCTAGATTTTGCAACAGCCGAAATTGCCTATGAAATAGAGCAAGAAATCTTGAACTGGCTACGGCAAGATCTAGGAATTCCTCGGCACCTTGTTCTTGAGCAAATGCCGCAAGGTGGCCACTCGGAAACACTAGATTCATCTGAAATCGATCTCCCTACTATTTGGGCAAAAGTCGAAGAATTGAGTAAAAAATGAATCAGTTTTTGTGGTGCTCATGGCACTTATTTACGCATGCCTTTTCTAAACAGCAAGATTTCTCAAAAATTAGATCTATATCCATCAGGTATCCTGAATTTCAGGAAGCCTGAGATAGGTGCCTCTTAAAAAATAAGACTGTTGCGAACCACCACCCCATCTATTAGAGATGGGGATGGATGGTTTACTCAACATTGTCCAAATCTTCGAACCAGTCATGCCAAAGGGTTGTTTGGCACAGTGGCTCACTCCTCAAATTCTGCAATTTCATCTTGAATGTCAAAGTAGTCTTTTCGAGCACGATCGAATTCACGACGGGAGACACCTAAATCCTTGCACTCATCTTTAAGTGCGCTAAATAAGCTATTTAGACCATTGCGATGTGTCGGGTTAGTGTCCATAAAATTTGAGATTTCTCTATAGATTTTTTCATATTTCGCCGATCTAATTGCATATAGTTTCCAATCTAGGGCTCCAGAGAGTTGGTGGCGCAGGGGCAATAATTCCCGAGAGATTTTGTACTCAAGTTGAGCCAAAGGAACTCGATGCTTTTCATTAATCAGTCTGAATTTTTTATCTGTAACCACCTCTTTGAGGTGCCAGACCAAATCCACATCACCCATTTTGGCTGAACCACCTCGTGGACCAGCATCAGAGTTCTTGCCAGTGTGATCGATACGAATATAGGCAATACCCATCGACTTCAATATTTTTCCTGTGTAGTTATAGAAATCAATCCATGTGTCGTTGTCATTTTCCTTTCCTTTAATCGCCCTGCTCAATGTGTCGATTACAACCAATTCAGGATTGATGATTTCGATGGCCCGCTTTAGCTCTTGACCCCCCTTAGGCAGGTCAAAAGGAGTGAAGTCTGGGAAGGACATCAACTTAAAGTTCGGCTCTAATTCTTCCCAAGTGAATCCCATATCGACAAGGCTTCGTCGAATATCAGTCTTAGGGATGTTTTCATGATCGATATACAGAACCCTAATTGGCTTCTTCGCCGACAAACCAAGCACCGATTTACCTGTTGCTAGGCATGCACTGAATTCTCGGACTAAAAGTGACTTTCCTACTCCAGGATCTGAGTAAATAGTATGCCCACGTTCGGCGCAGATTATTCCGTCCACAAACCAAACTTCTTCAGAAGTGTCTTCCCAGACTTCTTTCCAATCTACAAGATTTAGTCGTTTGAGAAATTCATCATCAGTTCCATATTCAACATCTAGTGTTTTCACACTTTCGAAATCGACGTTGTAAATGGGGCTGTTTGCACCAGCAG
>CAIXTG010000066.1 GCA_903922325.1 uncultured Actinomycetes bacterium | reverse complement strand
TCGCTTCTTCAGCAACCGCTGGCCATCCCTTCAGACCTAATTGCGCAGACATCTCGCCTTCATTCATTTGCGCATCTCGAGTCAGCGTTGGTTCTTGGGCATGCTGAGCAATTACCCCATCGAACTTTTTCACGTATTCCAAAGCTCGACGCATAATAAGTGGATCGAAAACACATTTACCGTCATCGCTGAAAACTCTAACCCGAGCAGCTGAATCTGCCATCGCACCTATTTCGGAAAGCGTCTGACCGTTCAGGCCTTGAGTTACCGCGCCAATTGGAAACACATCACATAACCCAGCTGCTTGACCAAGTCGATATACCTGTTCAACTACGCCGGCAGTATCAGCAACTGGAGAGGTATTGGCCATCGCACTAATTGCCGTAAAACCTCCGCGCACTGCTGAGAGCGAGCCAGTTGCAACAGTTTCAGATTCTTCAAAGCCTGGTTCACGCAGATGAGTGTGTAAATCAACTAAACCTGGCAGTACTTGCTTACTAGCCAAATCAATTACTTGATGATCTTTTGGTAGTGAACTTGCGGCTACATAGCGCCCATCATGAATCGCTAGGTCAGCTTTGCTGCCATTAGGCAGAGTTGCATCCTTCAATAAATAACTCATCAGTTGATACCGCCTTCGATAGGTGCCCCGCCGAGTAATAGATAAAGAATCGCCATACGCACGCTAACGCCATTGCTTACTTGCTCGACAATTACCGAACGAGCGCTATCTGCAGCATCTGCCGTGATCTCAAGACCTCGGTTCATAGGGCCTGGATGCATGATGATGGCATTTGGATTCAGCGCATTAACCCGATCACGATTGAGCCCAAAATACCTTGAATATTCGCGAGCACTTGGGAAAAAGATTTCCTGCATGCGTTCTTGTTGAATACGGAGCATCATAATTGCGTCAACTTGTGGAATAACAGAATCTAAATCATAGGAAACCGTCACTGGCCAACTCTCGACGCCAAATGGCAGCAATGTTGGTGGCGCAACTAACGTCACGTGAGCACCCAACTTCGTTAACAACAAAACATTTGAGCGAGCTACTCGAGAATGCAGAATGTCACCAACAATTGCAACTCGCAGACCAGCTAAATCCTTAGCGCCTTTACCGAGATGTTTGCGAATCGTGTAGGCATCGAGTAAAGCTTGGCTCGGATGTTCATGAGTTCCGTCGCCGGCATTAATTACTGCGCCGCTCATCCATTGATTATCCGCTAATCGAAATGGTGCACCTGAAGCTGGATGGCGAATAACTACTGCATCAGCACCCATCGCTTGCAGAGTTTGCGCAGTATCTTTAAGCGATTCACCTTTGCTCAGACTCGAGCCTTTGGCCGAAAAATTAATTACATCTGCCGAAAGTCTCTTGGCTGCAGCTTCGAAAGAAATTCTGGTTCGGGTGGAATCTTCGGCAAATAAGTTAACGATCGTGCGACCACGAAGAGTTGGTAGCTTCTTCATCGGTCCATCAGAGATGCGGGCTAGTTCGGCGGCAGTATCAAGAATCAGGATTGCTTCATCGCGTGAGAGATCATTGATACTTAGTAAATGTTTCACTTAGATCCCCCTTCGGCGATAGTTACTTCATCGGTACCATCAACCTCAACCAAATTGACTTTAATAATTTCAGTGCGCGAAGTTGGAATGTTCTTACCGACAAAATCCGCCTTAATGGGTAGTTCGCGATGACCACGATCTACTAGAACCGCCAGCGAGACACTGGTTGGACGACCAATTTCACCGAGAGCATCAAGTGCTGCGCGGATTGTGCGGCCGGAGAACAGAACATCATCGACTAGAACAACGTGGCGACCTTCAACACCAGCTGGTGGGATCAGCGTCGGCAACAGAGCTTTTGGAGAACGGGTTCGCAAATCATCGCGATGCATCGTGGTGTCTAAAGTTCCAACTGCGACTTGCCCGCCTTCGATTGCGTTAATGGCTGCGGCTATACGGTTCGCCAAATGAGCTCCGCGAGTGGGAATTCCTAAAAGAGTGATTGACTCAGCACCGTCATAACGCTCAAGAATTTCATGAGCAATGCGGACTATTGCACGCGATATATCGGGCGCAGGCAGAACTGTTTTCATATAAATCTCCTTCCCCACCTCGCAGGATGGGTCTTAAAGGATGCGGCGCAAGAATAGCATCAGGTCGACCAAACCTGTGGATGGGCTAAGTCACCGACTTTCCAATGCGGCTAACTTGGCTTCATGAATACAAATTCGCAACAAGATGCCTTTATTCGCCCATTCCCCAGCAACATCGAGATAGGGCAGCGCATGCGCATAGCTCGCAAAAAGCGGGGTTGGACAATTGCCGAGATGGCAGAAATCGGAAGAATTAAGGCAGTTGTAATCGGCTCATATGAACGCGGATCGCGGAACATGCCCATTTCCAGGCTAGGCGAAATTGCCAGAATTCTGGGAGTTGATGTCGAATACTTGCTCGGTCAGTCACCCTCTCGGCAGGCCACCGCTTTAGTTCTAACTCTGGACTTACGAGCCATCAGCCGTCCTAGTTTTACCAACCCAGCTCGACTCGCTCTACTCGTTACCTATTGCGCCGGAATCGTGAAGAAACGTAGTGACTGGAATGGCGAAATCTTATCGATTCGTGAATCTGATCTACTCAATTTAAGTTTTGCGATGGGAATTGAACAAGCTGACTTACTGCAATGGCTGAGTGCCGAAAACTATCTAATTACAAAGATAGATCACTCTTAATCGAAGTTATTTTAGCTAAAACTCCGTGAATATAACCGGC
>CAIXTG010000065.1 GCA_903922325.1 uncultured Actinomycetes bacterium | reverse complement strand
CTGCGCAGTCATGCCGCTTCGAATCAGCAAGGAGCCATCATTTAAAAGAGATGCTTTTGCGCACTCATTGCCATCGGCATCAAATGCCACGCGACGACGCTTTCCATAAAGCACGGCTCGATCGATGGGTTTATAGGCGAAAACTGCAGTTTCGCCCGCATAGGTGAGATTAATTGTCTTTGCCATAACCGCATCCTAAGGCGGGGGTCCGACAAGGGCTAGGGGCATCATTGACCATTGTCAGTATCTATCTCTACGCTTTCAAACTATAAAGGATCCACGAAAGGACAATCAGATGCCATATTTTGAGTTCATCGGCGAAGATAAAAGCCGAAAATCTGAACATGCCGAAAAGTTCTGGGAAGTTACCCAAGATGGCGCATCTGTCACCGTGCGCTTTGGAAAGCTGGGCACTGATGGCCAGACCAAAATTAAAGATCTTGGAAGCCCGGCTGAGGCAGAAGCTGAGGTAGCAAAGCTAATAAAAGAGAAGACTAAAAAAGGTTACATCGAGAAGTAAATGGCAACATTTAATCTTTGCGTAAAAGTATCCTTCGTATTCGAAGTTGAAGCCGAAAATGAGGAAGCCGCCAGAAAAGAAGCTTTCGAATTTGAAAGTTATAACAGCGAAGCAGAAATCGTCTCAGTTTATGTCTACGAATAATGATTCCTCAGAAAAGATGGGTTAGATAACAATGCCTACATATAAATTGAAAGTCACCGCTGAATATCACTATGAGGTTGAAGCTGAAAACGTTGAGGAAGCAGAGAAACAAGCTTCGAATTACGAAGATTACTCAGAAGATCGCTCAGGCGAAATTGAAATCTCTTTGTTCTGTCCAAAATGCGACTTCGATATGGGATATGACTCTTGCCCCAATTGTGAAAAGGATTAAGCAATGACAGAACCAATTGCTCAGCCCTATGTATGTGAAGGTTGCGGTAGCAAGTTTGATAACTTATACAATTATTGCGACAGATATGCCCCTTATGAGGCTTGCCCAAGTTGTATGACAAATGAAGAACTATACGAACTAGAGTTTGGTGGAAAGAAATAATCCAAGGGAAATGACCGGAGAATTGAAAACTATATGAGTACATTCATAAGTGTTGGTGGATTTGAGTACGAAGATGAGGAAGAAGGCTTTATTGGTCTTTTTTGTCCAAAATGCGACATCGAAATCGGTTATGACCCTTGCCCTAACTGCGCTTGAGGGTAATTGAGAAAAGGAGGGAAGGCTCATGTGGAGTATTGAAGTTTCTGAGGATGCATCTGAAGAAGAAGTGAACCAAGCGATCCTAGAGGAAGTTGATTTTGACTACATACGCGAATGCATTGCCCAACTAAACGATGTAATTGAAAAGTATGGACCTCTCACTGAGGTACAAGAGGCAGCAGAGGATGCTGACTCGTCTGAATTTATTAAGAAATATCATGATAAAAGAGGCTGGATTTGTGATGATCTTGCGTCTATTGATCCGTTAAAAGTTTGGACATTGTCAGATGATCCAGTTAATGGCTATTCCTACTTAGTAAACGGCTATTTCTGCAATGAAGTTGAGCCCCGAAGGCACGCGATAAGGACTTGGTATCTAGCTGACAAGAGTTTTGAAAAAGTGGATGACAAGCTTTTCACAATCAATACAGAATTCAGGATCTGGCACGAGATAACCGATGCCGAAGAAAGTGAGGATACTTTTTACATCATAGATGTATGGGAGCTCGTCGGCTCGGATGATTTGTCGGATAAAGCAATAGCAGGAGCATTGTCGGATCTGTATTACTTTTGACTTGACTCGGCAATTACCCTAAATCATTCCGCCAACGGCCATGCGAGTCTTGCTTGAACCATCGTCAGTGCGGAAAACCTCAAGCCTTAATGGGATTTGTGTTTTCATATCTTCTAAGTGAGTAACGATTCCGATTATCCGGCCGTTCTCTCTTAACTTATCCAGCACATCTAATACCTCTACTAATTTGTCATTAGAGAGCGAACCAAAGCCTTCATCGATAAATAACGTGCCCAGCTCAATGCCGCCTTTATCCATCTTTACGACTTCAGCTAAACCTAAACAAAGAGATAGCGAGGCGTAGAAAGTCTCGCCACCACTCAGGGCTTCTGCAGGTCGTTCCTTGCCCGCCACATGGTCAATAACTGTGATCCCTAAACCAGCAGTCTTCTTCTGCTGACCGGATTTCTCTTCATTTAACTTAAACTCAAATTTTCCATTACTTATCTTGAGCAGATTCAAGCTAGCACGCTCGAGAATCATTTCAAGGCGCTCCTGGAGAACGAAATTCTTCAAGCTGAGCGCATCTTTGTTAAAGCCATTTGCCAAAGTGTTTAGTTCAAGAACAGGGCCATACTTAATCGTTATGGCATCAATTTGATCAAGAGCAGCCGTGATTCCATCCTTTATCTCATCGAGTCGTTTGGTGCGGTCAACGGCAAGAGCCAGCCGCTTATTAACAACTACGAGATCTGCGTCTATTAAAGCAATTTTCTGGATGAGCTCTGCGCGCTTAGTCTTTAACTCTAATTCAGCAGGTAGCGCTTTGATTTCTGGTTGATTAAGAAGTGCCTTTATCTCAGTGATTTCATCACGGTAAGCCTTTATCGAGGCGGTTATTTTCTCTTCATCTATTCTGAGTAGTTTGCCAAGGTCAACTCGACTTAGCCCAGCCTTGGTTAGTTCATCATTAAACTTCTTTTCAGCTTTTTCCAACGCGACATTAGCCGCTTCATGATCTGCAATTAACTGCTGATTTTCGGTAAGTAGAGTCTGCTCATCTTCTAGCAACGAGTGTTCTTCTTCAGTCTTATCTTGCTTTGCCAATTTCTTAGCAGCTGCTGAAATTTCAGACTTGATGGTGGTTACTGATTTACCTTTTTTCTTAGCGCTAGCTTTGTATTGGGCTAAATCTGATTTTAGGTCAGTGCGCTGTTCGCCAAAGCTTTCAAGTTCCTCTTGATATTTTTGCAGGATTGCCTCATCAAAGCTACCAGCACCTTTAACTGGGGCTGGGTGCTCTTTTGATCCACAGACTGGGCAAGATTGGCCCTTCTTTAAACTCTTGGCAGCATCTTGCACCCAAGAAGCGGCACGCTTTTTCTCATAGTCATTAATCTTTTTCTTCTGCGCGACAATTTTGCCATCTAAAGTTTCAATCTTTTTCTCAACTTTAGGTATTTCGATAATAGCTTCGGCGGCCTCTTCGGCTGCTTCTAGTTGGCTCTCAAGTAGCTCAACTTTCTCGCCTAAACCTTCGTTTTTAGCAACTTCGGCAGCTAGAGCTTTAACTTGAGGCGCGATTTCCTTGAGCCGATCTTTAACCTCAATTGAAGTCCAGCCTTCAAGATCTTCATCAATCTCATCGAGTTCGTCGATAACTTCTTCGGCTGCTTCTAGCGCCTCTTGATAAACTCTCAGATTCTTAGCTTTGCCAAGTTGCTTTAGTTGACCCTCAAGCTCTGTGAATTTATCATTTTCGCCCTCTAGCACAGCTAGTCGCTTAACTCGTTTAGCCTTATCCGAAATACGTTCTAACGAGGAATCAAGTGTTACGACTTCGGCGCTAAAAGGCTGCTTAGCTAATTCAAGTTCATCATGCTTACTTTGATCCTCTTCGACATCAGGCAGTAGGTCAAGATAGAAACGTTCGAGCAAATCATCTTTCATAGAACGAGGCGTGGTCTCATCGCTTTCGCGGAATACCTTTTTGCTTTCAGTGGAATCAATTTCAGTGTCAGGATCGCCGGCTGCGATGCCAGCTAGGTTCATTATGTGACGATCAACTTCAAGTTTCTGTGCTTCAAATTCGGCCTTGATTTCGCGGCCACGGTTTTGTAGATAGTTCTCAAGATCGGTATAGAAATTAGTTTTAAAGATCTTCTCTAAGACTTCGCCACGAGCTTCGCTCTTAGCGCGCAGGAAGGTGTCAAAGGCAGCTTGTGGCAGAACTACAAGTTGCGAGAATTGAGTAACTTCCATCTGCAGGATTCGATAAATCTCAAAATGGATATCTTTTGTAATTGCCTCAGCAGTTGGCTTAATAAATTCCAGGCGAGAAGTGGTAGCTGCCTTTAACTCAGGGGAGGCCTTTGTCTTGGGCTTAAAAGCTAAAGTGCGCTGAACTCGGTAACGCGCAGCATTGACACTGAATTCCATTACTACGCGGGTTTCATCGCCCGGCTCAATGAAATCAGAGTGAATGCGAGCGGCAAACTCTTTTACTTCTTTATCATCATTTACTTTTTTCGCTGCTTGATGAGCCGTCTGCCCATATAGAACCCAAACAATCGCATCAATAATTGAGCTCTTGCCAGCACCAGTTGGACCTTCGAGCATGAATAAGTGATCAGCAGTTAACGCATCGAAATCAATTTTCTCAGTGCCTTTAAACGGGCCAAAGCCAGTTATCTCGAGTGCATGAATGCGCATTAGATACTCACGCCTTTCATCTCAACTTCATGGCAGCAAGTATCGATGGCCTCTTCTAGTTCAGGGGAGAGGCTTTCGGCACGAGTTACTCTCTTGATAAAGCGCTTAGTTACATCTTCATGAGAAAGATTCTGGAGTAACTCACCTTGCCCGGTTCGATCAACAATGCCATCGACCGTGCGCTCTGGGATTAACTGCAGCAGATATTGAAATTTACGTTGCTTTAAGATCTCAAAGAAGTTAATTGGCACTTTCTCATCAGTGACAATTACCTTTACCCAGTCATCGGAAGCTGGGTACTTATCACTTAATAGCGCTTCGACCGTATCGCGAAATTGCTGCATCTTGCGCACTTGTGGCACCGACTGACTTTGAATCAAATCGTGAGACGTGCCATCGGGGTTAATCTCAACAAGTAGCACTCTTTTAACATGGTCGCGCTCGGAGAAGGAAAATGGGATTGGCGAACCAGAGTAGTAGATATGCGAGTCTGTGCTCTTTACTTTCTGCGGTGAATGTAAATGGCCCATAGCCACATAATCAATGCCTGCAAAAAGAGAAGCACTTGATTGCCCCAAAGTACCCATCTTTACATTTCGCTCACTATCACTTGCCTCGCCACCAGTAACCCAGGCATGAGAGGCAATTAAAGATCGAACTGATTTCTTGCTGGCCTTGCGTTCTCTTTCAATATCAGCGTTTATTCGCTTCATGGCTTCGCTCATAATGCCATTTGGCGTAGCTTCAACATCCCACTGATGATCATCGGTACCAGCATCAACATCGGGTTCGAGATATGGAATGCCGTATGAAAGCAAAATCATTTCATCATTTTCAATACGCACAGCATCAGCAACTGATTTCAATCGCGTGCGAAAGTGAACGCCCATTTCCTCGAGAAAACCTGAATGCATACCGAGTCTTACGCGGTTATCGTGATTGCCGGCCGAGATTAATATCTTCACGCCACTCTTTGAAATCTGGGCTAATGAACGCTCATAAAGCTCTATTGCCTCAGTGGGTGGCACTGGTCGATCGAAGATATCGCCGGCAATAACCAAAAGATCAGGCTTATGTTCTGGAATGAACTCAGAAGTAAGCCAATTTAAAAAGAACTCATGTGGCTCAGCAAGTGACTCACCATCTAGCCGACGACCTAGGTGCCAGTCGGAGGTATGCAGAATCTTCATGGACAAAACCTAGACCTGAGCGCCGACAATTGTCACTATGAAATTTCAGCAGGTAAGGGTAAATAGGCTGAACATCAACCAATATCTGTATACAAGTATTTAAAAATTAGATACCTTTCCGTCGTACCTAATTCCTGGGAGAACCAATGAAGAGATTTCGTATCGGAGCCTCACTACTGGCAGCGACCTTACTGCTTACCAGTTGCTCATCACCTTCTAAGGCCCTAGAGCCTCTTTCGCAAATCTGTTCGGGAATGAAATACATCTGGGATAGAGCTGTTGATCTCAACGATGGCACCCAAGTCAGCGCACTAATTGAACCCGTCATGGCGAGTGCCAAGAAATTAGACCCAGAGTCCCCAGAGTTACGCAAGATGCGATACGAGCAAAGAGAATATTGGGCATGGGTTAAAGCATCTAACCTGGTGAATAGACGAGCGGCAGCCAATATCTCTGCTAATAGAGCAGGAAGAATTGAACCTTACGATCTTGGCGAGTTAGCAAGTAAGCGTGAACAATTAGGTAGTACTGAACCAAGGGATTCGATTAAAAATTTATGCTCAAAGATAGAAAAAGAAGTTAAAGATAGTGGTTTGGAAATAGCAAAAAATATAGTCCTGCAGGCTGGCCTAGATTCTTATATAAATACTCAGCTCGTGATTGAAGACAAGCCTGATCCGCTTGTCGAAGCCGCTCGAAAAGCTCGATCTGACTACTTTGCTAAGAATGGACTAGATGAATCTGGTCTTCACGATTACTGCACTAGCAAAGGCGCGGATTCTGGAAATACCGGACTGTTTTATTATCACTGCGCATTGGGTGGATAGATCTGTTGCCAATGCTCTTGAATAATCTCTCGGCTAGCTCTAATTTAAGCCTATGAAAACTTTAAGAGTGGCAAGCGTAATCGTGTTATCACTAGTAATTGCGATACCAACAACTAGTCCTGCAAATGCAGTTACCTGCTCTAAAGCAAATAGCGCAGTTGATTCTGCTCAGACTGCCTACTTCGGAGCAATGGCGCTGGTAACTTCAGCAAGAGCTGCAGTTTCCAATGCACAGTCACAATCTAAGATGGCCAGATTGCCAGCCCAGCGTGCGATGGCTGCCGTAAACCTTTCTCGAGCACAGAAATCACTCGCTAGCGTTCTGATAGGTTTAACTACTGCGAAAGCTTTCTTATCACAAAAAAAGAGTGAAGCTAAAAACTGCAAGTAAGACTTAGAAGCCTAGGAAATCCATAGCACCAGAAGAATTATCACCTGAATCATTGTTGTGATCGTTGGCAACTTGATCGATATTGTCATTGCCAGAATTTGATTTCCCGTTAATCAAATCAAGAGCCTCGCTGCGAACTTTATCGTCATGTAAATGCTCCGAGATCATGCGACCGCCCAAGGTACCGGCCATTGCAACGCCAGCGAATTGAAAGGTCGAAGGTGGGCCTTGGTGACTTAGTAAAGCGCTCTTCACTGGACCGGATACATTGGCTGAATTGATCATCTGCTTCTTTACAGTTTCATACTCACTTTTATTGATCGCACCTGCAAGCAGCAACTTATGTAGTTCAACTAGATCATCAACTATTGACATGTAATTTCCTGCTCTCCAGCCTAGTTATTGTCAGTCGAATACTATTTAATTCGACTATGAAAGCCAAGGAAATGGACCAGAAGTTCCAAGAGGGTATTAGTCTCATTAATTCGGAAGACGGTCTCCAAGACGGCGCCGATATCTTGATGGAATTAGCGGAGCTGGGACATTTAGAATCGATTGAGCAGCTAGTTTATATATTCCTAGAACAAACGGATTTTGAACTTGCCGAGTATTACATCAATTGCGCAAAAGACTCAAATGAACCAATAATTTTGTACTTGAAAGCACGATTAATCGAAGAGCTTTATGGGCGAGATGACGCAATTCCAGGTTTTAAAGCGGCTGCCTCAGCCGGCAAT
>CAIXTG010000064.1 GCA_903922325.1 uncultured Actinomycetes bacterium | reverse complement strand
ATCAAATAGAACAGTAACGCTTTCAACCTCTGGCGTAACTTTCGCCGACGTAATTGATGTTGCCAGATACGGCGCAAAAGTTGAGCTTTCAAAGCAATCAATCGATGCCATCAACGCTTCCAGAAAATACATTGAAGAATATGCCGCCGGAGGAGTTCCGGTTTATGGCGTATCAACTGGTTTTGGCGCCCTAGCAAACCGCCATATTGATGTGGCAGATCGTGCACAATTGCAGAAATCGCTAATTCGCTCGCATGCCGCAGGCGTTGGCCCAGCAGTAGAGCGCGAAGTTGTCCGTGCGCTTATGCTCTTACGTCTTCGAACAATGGCTTCCGGCCGCACCGGAGTTCGCGTTGCACTGGCACAAAGTTATATCGATTTCTTAAATCACGGAATCACGCCAGTCGTTCCAGAGTTTGGATCACTGGGTTGCAGTGGAGATTTAGCGCCGTTATCCCATTGCGCACTTGCGCTAATGGGTGAAGGAAAAGTCCATGACGCAAACGGTGTTGAAATGCCAACGATGCAAGCCTTGGATGCTGCAGGAATTAAGCCAATCGAACTTGAGGCTAAAGAAGGTCTTGCGTTAATTAACGGCACCGATGGAATGCTCGGAATGTTGATCATGGCATGTGCTGATCTCGAACAGCTCTGCGCAGTTGCCGATATAACAACTGCGATGAGCATCGAAGGCTTGCTCGGTACTGATCGTGTATTTGCCCCTGATCTACATGCACCTCTGCGCCCACAAGTTGGTCAAGCGGTAAGTGCTGCAAATATCTTTGCAATGCTCAAGGGCTCGGGAATTGTTGCCTCACACCGCGAAAATGATTCACGCGTACAAGATGCTTATTCATTACGTTGCGCACCTCAAGTTGCTGGGGCTGTCCGCGACACAATTTCTTACGCTTCAACGATCGCCGAGCGCGAACTCGCATCGGCGATTGATAATCCCGTCGTACTTCCTGACGGACGAGTTGAATCCAACGGAAACTTCCACGGAGCACCTGTTGCTTATGTATTAGATTTCCTTGCAATTGCCGCGACAGATTTGGGCTCAATTGCAGAGCGTCGGACCGACCGCGCACTAGATCAACATCGTTCTGCCGGTTTGCCACCATTCTTAGCGCATGATCCTGGTGTTGATTCAGGGCTAATGATTGCGCAATACACACAAGCCGGATTGGTTAGCGAGAATAAACGCCTTGCAACTCCTGCCAGCGTTGACTCGATTCCATCATCTGCAATGCAAGAAGATCATGTATCGATGGGTTGGTCGGCAGCGCGTAAATTACGCAAAGTTGTTGAAAATCTCGCTCGCATCTTGGCCATCGAACTCGTTACCGCAGCGCGTGCCATTGAACTCCGTGAAGGCTTGAACCCATCACCTGCAACAGGCCGCGTCGTTAAAGAGTTGCGAAAAGTAGTTCCAGGAGTTGGGCCAGATCGTTTCTTATCTCCAGAACTTGAAGCGGCAACTACGCTGGTTAATTCAGGATTAATCGTTTCTGCTGCAAGAGAAGTCGTTAAAGAACTTATCTAGTTGCAAATCCTGCAGCTGCTTCAAGAACCAAGAGAGCAGCTAAGCGCACAGTACGTTGATCATCTGAATCAGCGGCAGCATCGATTTCCGTAATATCGATTGCGCGAACTCGCTTATCAGCACCTAATAGAAGCGCTGCTTGACGCAGTTCATCTGCAGATATGCCACCTGGCATTGCTGCAGGACATGCCGGAACAACGCTGCGATCACATACATCTACATCTAAATCAACATAAATCTCACGACCATCAGCACCAGCAATTTCTAGCGCTTTCTTTACTGCTTCAGCAACTGTCATCTTGCGCAACTGCGCACGGGAAAACACAGTGATGCCATTTTCTTTTGCGCGCTGGCTGTACTCGGCGCTATTAGCAAAGTCGGCTATACCAATCTGCACAATGTTTTTTCCTGGTAAACCAGCCTGAATCAATTGCCAAACAGGTGAACCATTTGATTGGCCATCACGAAGATCATGGTGTGCATCAAAAGTGATCAAGCCGATCTTTGATAAATCTGGCCACAGACCAGATGCCACTGAGTAGGTAATTGAGTTATCGCCACCAAGTGCAATTACCAACATGTGCTTGGCCAACAATCCACTCACAAAAGTACCAACTCGTGCGATGCCTTCAGGACCATCGGGTGAATCGATATTGCCTAAATCAATAAATGATTGACCGCTTAAATCAACGCCTTGAGAAGTTGAATAAGTTGAATAGCGAGCTAGCGCACTTCTGATTGCATCTGGAGTTTGATCTGCGTTAGTCGGCGAAATGGAACCTTTATGTGCCGGTACTCCAACTAATCCGATATCTGCGCTCGGGTCAGACGACGTAAATAAAGTATTGGCGCGCTTCCACTTTGGATCATGCGGCAGATTTGCGCTCATCATTTGCTAATCGTAAGGCTTTATTCTTGGACTACAATCATGCACGAAGAGTCGCCCGGATCACCGCGTTGCGCCCAGATTAATTTCTGAGTGGACCGAGGAAAGTCCGGACTTCGCAGAGCAAGGTGGTGGGT
>CAIXTG010000063.1 GCA_903922325.1 uncultured Actinomycetes bacterium | reverse complement strand
TCGCGACCGCTGTCATTACTGCACATTTGCAACCACCCCAAATCATTTACCTGCGGCCTATTTAGAAATTTCCGAGGTAGTTGCGATTGCAAAAGAAGGCGCAAAAGCAGGTTGCCTAGAGGCGCTGTTTACTTTGGGCGATCGCCCCGAAGATCGCTGGGATGTCGCTGCCGAGTGGTTATCCGAGCGAGGATATTCCTCAACTTTGGATTACTTGCGAGCATGTGCAATTGCAGTTCTAGAAGAAACTGGATTGTTGCCACATTTAAATCCAGGCGTGATGAGCTTTGAAGAAATGTCTAGGTTGCGGCCAGTTGCAGCAAGCATGGGAATGATGCTGGAAACTTCGGCAACCAGGTTATTTACTGAAAAAGGTGAAGTTCACTTTGGTAGCCCCGATAAAGATCCGGCCGTAAGACTGCGCACGATAGAAGATGCTGGAAAACTAAATATTCCATTTACTACCGGAATCTTGGTTGGCATCGGCGAAACAATTGCTGAACGTGCTGACTCACTGTTAATGATGGCCGAAATCGCCAAAACTTATGGGCATATTCAAGAAATCATTATTCAGAATTTTCGCGCTAAAGAAGATACCGCAATGCGAAATTCGCCAGATGCCGATCGCCAGGAATACCTAGCATGTATCGCAGTTGCCAGATTGATCTTTGGCCCACGAATGCGAATTCAAGCTCCACCTAATTTGTCTGAGCCATCTGAATTTGCCGAACTAATTTCAGCTGGCATAGATGACTGGGGTGGAGTATCGCCAATTACCGCTGACCACGTAAACCCTGAACGACCATGGCCCGAGATTGAACTCTTGGCTGAGCAAAGTAAATTAGCTGGTTTTGAATTAAAACCACGTTTAACGATTTATTCTAATTATGTTCTTTCATCAGAGCGCTGGGTTGATCCAAAGCTAAAGGGTCACATTGCTGCGCTATCTGAGCCTTCAGGTTTAGCAATTTCAAAAGTAATTCCAGTTGGCAAGCCTTGGCAGGAAAGTGGCGAGAGCTTACAAAGCCTAGGCCGCACTGATCTGGGCAACTCAATAGATACAGCCGGTCGCGAAACTGATTCCCGCTCTGACTTTGATTCAATTTATGGCGACTGGCAGAGCATCTCTGAAAAACTAAAGTCCCTAGATACTTCTAGCTCTGTCTTTATCAAGTCATCTTTCGTAGCAGCATTGTCCAAAGTCGTGGAAAATCCTCGGTCTTTGAGTAGAGAAGAGGCGCTAACTCTCTTCGCAGCAGATGGCCCTGAACTTGAGCTTTTAGTAAAGGCCGCAGATGAGAAGCGTGCCGAACTAGTTGGCGATGATGTTACCTATGTGGTTAATCGAAATATCAACTTCACCAATGTTTGTTATACCGGCTGCCGATTCTGTGCCTTTGCCCAACGCAAAACCGATGCCGATTCGTATTTGCTTTCGATTGATGAGATTAAGTCCAGAGTTAACGAGGCCTGGTTACTTGGCGCAAACGAAGTCTGTATGCAGGCAGGTATTCACCCAGATTTACCTGGCGATATTTACTTTGAAGTTGCCAAAGCAGTTAAAGAAGTTGCCCCTGAAATGCATATTCATGCTTTCTCGCCGATGGAAATTTTTAGTGGTGCGATCAAACTTGGCATCAGTTATAAAGAGTGGCTAGAGCGAGCCAAAGCTGCCGGTCTTGGCACTATTCCCGGCACAGCTGCTGAAATTTTAGATGATGAGATTCGCTGGATTCTGACTAAAGGAAAGTTGCCTGCAAAAGCTTGGTTAGAGATTGTGCGCGAAGCACATCTACTTGGCATCAAGTCATCAGCCACCATGATGTATGGCCATGTCGATAATGAATCACATTGGTATGACCACATTCTCACAATTAGAAATCTGCAAGACGAGACTGGCGGCTTTACTGAATTCGTACCGCTGCCATTCGTTCATTACTCATCACCAATTTATTTAGCAGGTGTTGCCCGACCTGGCCCAACAATTCGCGAGAATCGAGTTGTTCATGCAATGGCTAGATTGTTATTAGCGGGATCAATAAATAACATTCAATGTTCGTGGGTGAAGTTAGGTTTAACTGGCCCCGATGGCGTTCTGTCGTTATTAGCTGGTGGTGTAAATGACATCGGTGGCACCTTGATGGAAGAAACCATCAGTCGTATGGCGGGCAGCACAAATGGCTCGCTTCGCTCAGTTGCCGAGTTAGAAGAGATCGCGCAATTAGCAGGCCGCCCTGCACGCCAACGAACAACTACTTATGGCCCAGTTTCGGCCGATCGCGAGGGCGTTGCTCGCCGTGCTAACGTTAAGCAATTGTTTCCGGGGTCGGTGTAATTCCGAGCCGGCAGTGAAAGTCTGCGACCCGATCGCATCCAGCGCTCGGTGGACTTGGTGTAATTCCAAGACCGACGGTTAAAGTCCGGATGAGAGGAAACATTATTTAGGTGGGCTAACCATGCCTGCCTAGGTTTGGCGCTCAGAAATAAAAAATCTGAGCGTGAATTAAGCACCCCGGAAATCGCTACTAAAGATTTCTAAGGGAGGTGCACCATTAGCGAGTTAGATATTTCGATGCTCAAGCGAGCTAATGAACTAGCCTGCCTTGGCTTAGGTAAAACTGGATCGAATCCGATTGTTGGCGCAGTTGTAGTCGACTCGACTGGCAAAATTATTGGCGAAGGTTTTCACAAGAGTGGCCCACATGCCGAAGTTGTTGCTCTCGAACAAGCTGGCCAGTCGGCAAAAGGTGCAACGCTTTATGTAACTCTGGAACCTTGTAATCACCACGGAAAAACTGGGCCGTGTACTGAGGCAATTATTAAAGCCGACATCGCCAAAGTTATTTATGCAGTGCGCGACCCTAACTCGTTAGCAAGTGGGGGAGCTAGAGCGCTTGCAGCCGCTGGCATAGAAGTTGTATTCAACGGCGATGTTTCTGAGATCACTTATAGCAATCGTGCTTGGCTACATAAAATTAAAAACAACCGCCCTTATTT
>CAIXTG010000062.1 GCA_903922325.1 uncultured Actinomycetes bacterium | reverse complement strand
GGCAAAAAAGGTTTACTAGATTCCGGGTTACCAGCACTAGTTTTTCTAATTGCATTTAACATCGGTAAAGACTTGCAAAAGGCGGCAACCGCGGCAGTTATTACAGCGTTAGTTCTAGCAATCCTGCGCTTAGCTAAGAAAGACACTTTGCAACATGTTATTTCTGGATTAATCGGAGTTGTCTTCTGCGCGTTCCTTGCGCGTAAGACTGGTTCAGCCGTTGATTACTACTTGCCGGGTTTGATCATAAATATTGTCTATGGCTCGGTTTATTTAGTCGCAAATTTAGTTGGCTTTCCGATTCTGGGATTAGTTCTCGGCCCAATCCTCGGTGAGAATTTACATTGGCGTAAAGTCGCAGAACGTAAACGCGCTTACATTAAAGCTAGTTGGCTCTGGGTTGGTTTATTCGCATCCCGCTTAATCGTGCAATACCCGTTGTATAAAACTGGCAATCTAACTGCACTGGGTACTGCTCGCTTGGCAATGGGGTATCCGCTATTTGCAGCTGTTGCTTGGGGTTCTTGGTTGATTATTAGGAAAGTACCAGCGGCTATAGCGCCGGAAAAACCAACGGACGTTAGTTAGCGATAAAGCATTGCTTGAGGAGCTCTTGCGCCTCAGCTGTCGCTACAAAAAGTAGTTCATCGCCAGCAGTAAATACTTCGTGTGGTTTAGGTGTTACAACTCGACCATCACGAACAATTGCAGCTAGCGCTGAATTCTCGGGCAAAGTTATTTCTTCAACTGTTTTGCCTAGACAAGTTGAGTTATCCGGAAGCGTTAATTCAACTAAGTTGGCTTGACCTTGTCGGAACGAGAACAAGCGAACTACATCGCCAACACTTACAGCTTCTTCAACGAGTGCTGAAATAATTCTTGGAGTTGATACCGCAACATCTACGCCCCAAGATGAATCAAACATCCATTCATTCTTTGGGTGATTAATACGAGCTACCACACGAGGCACGCCATATTCAGTCTTACCTAATAGGGATGCCACTAAATTAACTTTGTCATCGCCAGTTGCTGCTACTAGTACCTGGCAAGTATCAAGCTTTGCTTTATCAAGTGAAGTAATTTCACAAGCATCAGCCAATAACCATTCAGCATCTGGCACGCTATCCATCTTTAGTGATTTCGGATCGCGATCGATAAGTAGAACTTGATGGCCATTATCGAGAAGTTCGCGCGCAATAGCGCGACCTACGTTGCCGGCTCCGGCGATTGCAATTCTCACGTTATGACTCCTCGGGGGATTTAGCCATGGCTGCTTCAACTGCAGCAAGTTTGCCTTCTTCAACAATTACATGAACTAAGTCGCCTTCTTGCAAAACTGTGTGCTCATCTGGAATTAAGCCTTCGCCTAAGCGAGTAATGAAAGCGACGCGAGCGGTGGTTACATTCTCAATGCGCAAGACCGGCGAGCCATACCAATCAGCGGCTGGATGAATTTCGCTCAAACTGATCGTGCCGGTTGCATCGCGCCATTCAGAACGAGTTCCTTCGGGCATTAAGCGACGGGAGATTTGATCGGTTGCCCAAACTACTGTGGCAACGGTTGGAATGCCTAGACGTTGATAAATTTCAGCACGGCCAGAGTCGTAAATTCGAGCAACTACATTTGAAACACCGAATACTTCACGGGCTACACGAGCGGCAATGATGTTTGAGTTATCGCCATTACTTACAGCGGCGAATGCAGATGCGGTTTCAATTCCAGCTTCAACCAAAGTGTCTCGATCAAAGCCAACGCCTGTGACAGTGCGACCCTTAAAGTCAGGGCCAAGTCTGCGGAAAGCTTCGCGTGATTGATCGATTACGGCAACGGAATGGCCAGCGGCCTCAAGTTCGGCTGCTAAGGAAGATCCGACTCGACCGCAACCCATGATTACTACATGCACAAGGATCAACCTATCACCCTTAGGCTTACCAATTATGGAAACTGAGCGTACCGAATCGAAAAAGAGGGCGTTTAGAGTGGGCGAAAAGTTCACCACCACTATTGAAAAAGTGGCCCACGGAGGCCATTTCATTGCCCGTCATGAAGGTGCGGTTTTCTTTATTCGCCATGGAATTCCAGGTGAAACGGTAATTGTTGAAGTTACCAGCACGGGCAAGTCGTTTAATCGTGGCGATGTTCTAGAAGTAATTCAACCTTCGGCCGATCGAGTTAAAGCCCCTTGCAGTTACGCCCATCGTTTGGGCTGCGGAGGCTGCGATTTCCAACATATTTCAATTTCGCGCCAACGTGAGTTAAAGAGTGAAGTTATAACTGAACAATTTTCCCGCATCGCAAGAATGGATTTAAAAGTTGCGGTTGAAGAAGTAGCCGAACCACTTCATTGGCGAACCAGGGCGATCTTAAACATTGACGGCTCGGGTAAAGCTGGCTTCTTTGGCTCACGTAGTCATAATTCAATTCAAATCGATAATTGTTTAACTTGCGTGCCGGAATTGAAACTTGCTGAGATTACTTCTCGCACTTGGCAGCCAAATACAAAATTAGAAATTAGCGCCAATAGTGCCGGAGATCGAATAGTTGCTAATGCGGCAGTTATCGAAGGACCGAAAGAGCTTGTTGAAGTTGTTGGTGAGAATAGTTTTCAGGTAAGTCATTCATCATTCTGGCAAAGCCATAAATTGGCACCCAAAGTTTTAACCGAGGCAGTTATGCAGTTTGCAGAATTACAAAGTGGTGATCAAGTGCTAGATCTGTACGGGGGAGTCGGGCTGTTTACCGCAGCGGCTTTGTCGGCAGTTGGCACAACCGGTCGGGTTGATTTAGTTGAAGCAAGTTCGAGTGCAATTGGCGATGCCAAAATTAATTTCGAAAATGTGTCGAATGTGAATATCTATCTGGGCGATGTCGCAAAAATAATGCCACGTATTGGTTCGGCTGATGTAGTAATTCTTGATCCACCTCGCGAAGGTGCTGGGCAGTTGGTCTTGCAACAAATTTCTGCGCTAAATCCGCAGCGAATTGTTTATGTGGCTTGCGACCCAGCCGCCCTTGCCCGCGATTGTGCTTTTGCTAACGATCTTGGTTGGCAGCTAACTCAAGTGCGCGCATTTGATTTATTTCCGATGACTCACCACATCGAGATGGTTGCGTTGTTTACCCGCTCTGCGATAGATTAGGAAAGTATCTCGACATCAAGATACTTTTTAGGAGGCGCAAGTGAGCAAGAATTCCTTCCAGGCCCAGACTTCACTCGAGGTTGCTGGCCAGAGCTATCAGATCTTCGATATTACGAAGTTGCCTGAAGCAGCAACGCTGCCATTTAGCTTGAAGGTATTGCTCGAAAACTTATTGCGCACCGAAGATGGCGCCAACATCACAGCTGAGCAGATTAAGTCGCTCGCTAACTGGGATCCATCAGTTGAGCCAGATACTGAAATTCAATTCACGCCAGCCCGCGTTGTTATGCAGGACTTCACTGGCGTTCCTTGCATCGTCGACTTAGCCACTATGCGCGAAGCGATTGTGGAATTAGGGGGAGACCCAGCCAAAGTCAATCCACTTGCACCAGCTGAATTAGTGATTGACCACTCGGTTATTGCAGATTTATTCGGAACTAAAGATTCCTTTACCCAAAATACCGATATTGAATATCAGCGTAACCAAGAACGTTATCGTTTCTTGCGTTGGGGCCAAGGCGCCTTCGATGAATTTAAAGTTGTGCCACCTGGAACCGGAATTGTGCACCAAGTAAATATTGAGTTCTTAGCTCGCGTAGTAATGACTCGTAAGGTCGATGGCGTATTGCGCGCTTATCCAGATACCGTAGTTGGTACCGATTCACACACCACGATGGTTAATGGTTTAGGTGTACTTGGTTGGGGCGTTGGCGGAATCGAAGCTGAAGCAGCTCTACTCGGCCAACCAGTTTCAATGTTAATTCCACGCGTAGTTGGATTTAAGTTAAATGGTTCGTTGCCAGTTGGCACAACTGCTACCGACTTAGCGCTAACAATCACTGAGATCCTGCGCAAGCACGGGGTCGTAGGTAAATTTGTTGAGTTCTATGGTCCAGGTGTTGTTGCAGTACCAATGGCTAACCGCGCAACTATCGGCAACATGAGTCCAGAATATGGATCAACAGTTGCGATCTTCCCAATCGATGACGAGACTTTGAAGTACTTGCGTCTTACTGGTCGCAGCGATGATCAAATTGCTTTGGTGGAAAGTTATGCCAAGAAACAAGGTCTGTGGCATGACCCAGCTGCAGCGCCTCGCTTCTCTGAACATATCGAGTTAGATCTATCAACTATCGTGCCTTCGATTGCTGGCCCTAAGCGCCCGCAAGATCGCATTGCCCTAAGTGGCTCAAAGGCCGCACTTGCTAAGTCATTACCAGGCTACTTAAGCGATAAATCAAGTGCTAACCCAATTGCGATCAAAGTTGGCGCAACAGATACCACGATTACAAATGGCGATGTAGTTATTGCTTCAATTACTTCTTGTACTAACACTTCAAATCCATCGGTAATGATTGGTGCTGCTTTGCTCGCGAAGAAAGCGGTTGAAAAGGGCCTCAAGTCAAAGCCTTGGGTTAAAACCACACTGGCACCTGGCTCAAAGGTAGTAACTGATTACTATGACAAAGCTGGCCTAACTAAGTACATGGAAGATCTCGGATTTAACTTAGTTGGTTATGGCTGCGTAACTTGTATCGGTAACTCTGGCCCTCTTCCAGTTGAAGTAAGCAAAGCGGTTAACGAACATGATCTAGCCGTTACTGCAGTGCTTTCTGGTAACCGTAACTTCGAAGGCCGCATTAGCCCAGATGTGAAGATGAACTACTTAGCTTCACCTCCACTAGTAGTTGCTTATGCAATTGCGGGCACCATGAATCATGATTTCGAAACGGATTCACTAGGCAAAGACCAAGCTGGTAACGATGTCTACCTGCGCGATATCTGGCCTTCTCAAGAAGAAATTGCGGCAGTTGTCGAATCTTCGATTTCATCTGAGATGTTCAAGAAAGATTACGCAAGCGTCTTCGAAGGCGATCATCGCTGGAAGTCACTTGCAACACCGACTGGAAATACTTTTGAGTGGGATCTCAATTCAACTTATGTACGTAAGGCGCCATATTTTGAGGGCATGCCTGCGCAACCAAAACCAGTAACTAATATTTCAGGAGCACGCGTAATGGCGATCTTGGGGGATTCAGTTACAACAGATCACATTTCACCGGCTGGAAATATCAAAGCAGATTCACCGGCAGGTAAGTATTTAGCAGAGCACGGAATCGAACGCGTTGATTTCAACTCTTATGGTTCTCGTCGCGGTAATCACGAAATTATGATTCGTGGAACTTTTGCCAACATTCGCTTGAAGAACTTGTTACTCGATGGCGTCGAAGGTGGCTTCACTCGTAACTTCTTAGATGGCGGCAAGCAATCAACAATTTATGATGCATCAATGGCCTATCAAGCAGCCGGTATTCCGCTAGTTATTTTGGCTGGCAAGGAATATGGCTCTGGCTCATCACGCGACTGGGCAGCAAAGGGCACCGCACTTCTCGGAGTTCGCGCAGTTATCGCCGAATCATTTGAACGTATTCACCGTTCGAACTTAATTGGAATGGGCGTTCTTCCATTGCAATTCTTACCAGGCCAAACTGCGGCATCTCTGGGTTTAACTGGCGAAGAAACTTTCGAGATAACCGGCATCGATGCGCTAAATACTGGCCCATCACCTAAGGAGCTAACCGTTAAGGCTGGCGATAAAACTTTCCAGGCTAAGTTACGTATCGATACGCCTGGCGAAGCTGATTACTACCGTCACGGTGGCATCATGCAATATGTATTGCGTTCGTTACTAGCTAACTAGTATCAAAGCGCAGGACATTTGAGCCTGGAAACCTTAGACTGTAGCCATGATTGAGCAGATTAAATCTCCTAAAGATTTAGCCGCTCTTTCACCTGCCGATTTAAATGAGCTAGCAGCTGAGATTCGCACCTTCTTAATTGATAAGGTAACAAAAACTGGCGGGCACTTAGGGCCAAACCTGGGCGTTGTAGAACTAACGATTGCAATTCATCGCACCTTTGATTCACCGAAGGATGTGGTTCTCTTTGACACCGGTCATCAAAGTTACGTGCACAAGATATTAACTGGTCGCAGCGAAGGCTTTGATCTCTTGCGCCAAAAAGGCGGTTTATCTGGTTACCCAAGCCGCGGTGAAAGCAAACACGATGTGATTGAAAATTCGCACGCATCAACTGCACTTTCCTGGGGCGATGGAATTTCTCGTGGGTTCTCACTTACCGGGCAGAGCGATCGCCATGTAGTTGTAGTTGTCGGCGATGGTGCGCTAACCGGTGGCATGTCCTGGGAAGCGCTAAATAACATTGCAACT
>CAIXTG010000061.1 GCA_903922325.1 uncultured Actinomycetes bacterium | reverse complement strand
GCCGACGAATCCGAACCTGGTACTTGTAAAGATATGCCGCTCTTGATGGCTAATCCACACGTGCTAATCGAAGGTTGCATTATCGCCGCTCACGCTATTCGCGCAAAGCATGCTTTTATTTATATTCGTGGCGAAGTAACTCATGTTGTTCGTCGCATGAACCAAGCAATTGAAGATGCTTACGATGCAGGTCATTTAGGAAATGGAATTGATTTAGTTCTACACGTTGGCGCTGGTGCTTACATTTGCGGTGAAGAAACCGCGCTTCTTGATTCACTTGAAGGTTTCCGTGGCCAACCTCGTTTGCGTCCACCATTTCCCGCAATTGCTGGCCTATATGCGCGCCCAACCGTTGTAAATAACGTTGAATCCATCGCATCGGTTCCGGCAATTATTGCTAATGGTGCCGAGTGGTATCAATCAATGGGTACCGAAAAGAGCAAAGGAACCACGCTTTATTCACTCTCTGGCCACGTAGCAAACCCAGGACAATTCGAAGCACCACTCGGAATCACATTGCGTGAAATCCTCGAACTTTCTGGCGGAATGCGCAAAGGACACAAATTAAAGTTCTGGACTCCTGGTGGATCATCAACGCCGTTGTTTACCGATGAACATCTAGATGTGCCACTTGATTACGAAGGTGTAGCTGGCGCTGGTTCAATGCTCGGAACTAAAGCACTACAGATTTTCGATGAAACTACTTGTGTAGTTCGCGCCGTACTTCGTTGGACTGAGTTCTATAAGCACGAATCTTGCGGAAAGTGCACACCATGTCGTGAAGGTACTTGGTGGTTGGTACAGATTCTGCGCGATCTAGAAAATGGTAAAGGCTCTGAAGCAGATCTAGCGAAGTTGTTAGATCTCTGCGACAACATTATGGGGCGTTCTTTCTGCGCACTTGGCGATGGTGCCACTAGCCCAATTACTTCTTCAATTAAATATTTCCGTGACGAATACATCGCACATGTAACAAATGGTGCTTGCCCATTTGATCCAATTGCCAGCACGCTATTTGAAGGGGCTGATGCATAGTGACTCCAGATACCGATGTAATCGTTGAGCAAATCACGCTAGTAATTGATGGCTTTGAAGTAACTGTGCCAAAAGGAACTTTAGTAATCCGTGCCGCTGAAAAACTAGGAATTCAAATTCCGCGTTTCTGCGATCACCCACTACTTGATCCAGTTGGCGCATGTCGTCAATGTTTAGTTGATATCGAAATTAACGGTCGCGCATTTCCAAAGCCACAGGCTTCTTGCACAATTCCAGTTGAGCCAGGGATGATTGTTAAAACCCAATTAACTTCACCAGTTGCTGACAAAGCGCAAAAAGGCGTGATGGAGCTATTGCTAGCTAATCACCCACTTGATTGCCCAGTCTGCGATAAGGGTGGCGAGTGCCCATTGCAGAACCAAGCAATGAGCAATGGAAATCCCGAAATGCGCCTTGATGGCGTGAAACGTACATTTGAAAAGCCAGTAGCGATTTCGTCTTCAGTATTACTCGATCGCGAACGTTGTGTTCTTTGCGCGCGCTGTACTCGTTTTTCAGATCAAATTGCCAGCGATCCATTTATTACTTTGAACGAACGTGGCGCTCTGCAACAAGTCGGAATTTACGAAGAAGATCCATTTAAATCTTATTTCTCTGGAAACACAGTTCAGATTTGCCCAGTAGGCGCGCTAACCGGAACTTCATACCGTTTCCGTGCTCGTCCATTCGATTTAGTTTCAACGCCATCTGCTTGCGAACATTGCGCATCAGGTTGCGATCTTCGCACCGATGTTCGTCGTGGCAAAACGCTACGACGTTTAGCTGGCGACGATGCTGAAGTTAATGAAGAGTGGAACTGCGACAAGGGTCGCTGGGCATTTAAGTATGTAACTGCAACTGATCGTTTAACTGTGCCACAAGTTCGAAATGAAAATGGCGAACTAGTAACAGCATCATGGCCAGAAGCAATTGCTGCAGCTGCTGCTGGTTTGAGTCGCGGCGCGGCTGTTCTAGTTGGTGGACGAGCAACTTATGAAGATGCTTACGGTTACAGCAAGTTTGCTCGCGTAGCACTAGGAACAAACGATATTGATTTCCGCTCCCGTACTTCATCCGATGAAGAACGTGAATTCTTAGCAGCCCGCGTAGTTAACAGCACAACTACTTACCGCGATATTGATAAAGCCGACCAAGTTCTTCTAGTTGGTTTTGAACCTGAAGAAGAATCACCAATTGTCTTCTTGCGTATCAACAAGCAATTCAAGAAGCGCGCTCTGAAGGTAACCTCGATCGGTAGCAAGGAATCAATTGCCGTTGAAAAACTCAGCGCTAACTTCGTTTGTGTGCAACCTGGGCAAGAAGCAGCGGCAGTTGCCACTCAAGAACTAACGGCTAAATCAGTAATTTTAGTGGGCGAGCGCGCAGCTGAGAGTGCTGGTTTATTAAGCGCTACTGCAGCTTTAGCTGATCGCACTGGCGCAAAATTGGCTTGGATTCCACGTCGCGCTGGAGAACGTGGCGCACTTGCAGCAGGTGCCATTGGCAATCTGCTACCTGGTGGCCGACCAGTTGCTGATGCAGCAGCTCGAGTTGATATTGCATCTCTCTGGAACGTTGATTCACTACCAAGTGAGATTGGCCGTAGCGCTGATCAGATTGTTAGTGATATTAATAGCGGAAAGATTTCAGCACTATTAGTTGGTGGCGTTGATCCACTTGATGGACCAAACCCAGATGCAACAGTTGCCGCCCTTGAGAAAGCTTTCGTAGTTTCTCTCGAAATTGCTAATAGCGAAGTAACCAAATACGCCGATGTAATTCTGCCGGTTGCAGCAATTACTGAAAAGAGCGGATCGTTCCTGAACTGGGAAGGCCGCGCTCGTGCATTTGAAACTGCTGTTGATTCACTAAACCGGAGCGACTTAAGAATCCTTTCGATGATTGCTGATGAACTGGGTCATTCCATTTCACTTGGCACAGTTGCTAACGCAGCAAAAGAAATTGCCTCCATCGGAAACTGGGATGGCGCAACTATTTCCACACCAAATGTTTCAGCAGCAAGTGCGCATTCGGTATCTGGCGATCAGGCTGTTCTTACTTCTTGGCGCCGTTTGCTTGATCTTGGAACTCTACAAAAGGGTGAAGAGAATTTAGCTGGTACCGCTCGTCGCACAGTTGCAGTTATTTCGCCAAAACGTGCAGCAGCACTTGGCGTGGTCGATGGTCAACTACTAAAGATTTCAAACAGCAATGGTTGGGTCATGTTGCCAGCCCTGGTTGAAAATATTCATGATGATGCAGTTTGGGCGCCGCGCAACTCTGCCGGATCTCAACTGCTTGCCAATTTAGGGGTCGCGCATAATTCAGTAGTAACGGTGGTGAAAGCATGACTAATGCTCAATTAATCGCAAATGATCCGGGCTGGCTAATTGGCGTAAAAGCCTTACTGGTCTTCGCTTTATGCGTATTGCTAACCCTGATGTCAGTGTGGGGCGAGCGTCGCCTAGTTGCTCGTATGCAACAGCGCCTTGGTCCTAACCGCGTTGGTCCGTTCGGCTTAATTCAATCTTTAGCTGATGGCGTTAAGTTAGCTCTTAAGGAAGATTTAATTCCAGCTGCTGCCGATAAAATTGTATTCATCGTTGCACCAATAATTAGCGTAACAACTTGCTTCATGTCATTCGCGGTTATTCCATTCTCTGGCCAAGTTACCTTGTTTGGAAAAGTTACTGCGATGCAGCTAACCGATATTCCAGTTGGCGTTCTTTATGTTTTGTCGATCGCCTCAATTGGCGTTTATGGCATCGTGCTAGCGGGTTGGTCTTCAGGTTCTACTTATCCATTGCTCGGTGGCTTGCGTTCAAGTGCCCAAGTAATTTCCTATGAAATTGCAATGGGACTTTCATTAGTTGCGGTCTTTATCTACGCCGGATCAATGTCTACTTCAGAAATCGTCGCAGCCCAGCAACAGTGGTGGTACGCCGTTGTCCTATTCCCATCCTTCGTTATCTACGCAATTTCTATGGTGGGCGAGACAAACCGTGCGCCATTTGACTTAGCTGAAGCCGAAGGCGAATTAGTTGGCGGCTTCCACACTGAATATTCATCACTCAAATTCGCACTCTTCTTCTTAGCTGAATATGTAAACATCATTGCAGTTTCTGCCCTTGCTACAACGCTGTTCTTGGGTGGCTACAAAGCACCTCCGGGTCTTGGCTTTACTGAAGCTTGGCTTGGTGGCTGGTTCACAATGGTCTGGTTCTTCGCCAAAGTTATTCTCTTCTTCTTCGTATTCGTCTGGTTGCGTGGCACATTGCCTCGTATGCGTTATGACCAGTTCATGCAATTTGGTTGGAAAGTATTGATTCCGGTTTCGTTAGCTTGGATCATGATCGTTGCTACATTGCGTGTTCTTTCCCTAAATGGGGCGCCAAGAGCAGCCACAATTGCCTTTGCCAGCACTGTCGTGCTTCTAGTTATGTTGGTTAATTTCGGCTTCGAAAGCGCCAAGAACAAAAAGAAGAACGCACCGCATGCTGAGGTAGCTGAACCAGAATTCGCAGTGCCAGAACTACCGATCAAAGTTTCAACCATCAATGTTTCAACTGGAAAGAAAGGAGATCAATAATGTCTGAGCACATCGAACCGATGAAGAAGAAAGAGATCTCTGTAAACGATGTTGAATTCGCGCAGATAGAGCAAAATGGACCGAAAAACTTATTTACGCAGATGCAAGGTTTCTGGGTTACTTTCGCAACGATGTTTAAGAAAGTAAACACGGTTAACTATCCTGAAGTTAAAGAACCGACTGCCGAGCGCTTCCATGGCCGCCATCAACTTAATCGATATGACGATGGATTAGAAAAGTGCATCGGTTGCGAACTGTGCGCTTGGGCTTGCCCAGCTGACGCGATCTTTGTTGAAGGCGCAGCTAACACCGACGAACATCGCATGTCTCCAGGTGAGCGTTACGGTCGGGTTTATCAAATCAATTATTTGCGTTGTATTTTCTGTGGTCTTTGCATCGAAGCGTGCCCAACTCGTGCACTAACCATGACAAATGAATATGAGCTAGCAGATGAAACCCGCGCAAAGTTGATCTTTGAAAAAGATGATTTGTTAGCGCCACTTCGCGCCGGAATGTTAATGCCACCTCATCCAATGTATCCAAACACGACAGATACTAATTACTACAAGAACGAGATCAAGAGTTCACATCCGTCACAGGAGGTCAGCAATTGATTAATTACGCACTTGATTTAGGTCAAACTGCTAAACCTGAAGCAGTTCTCTTTTACATTTTGGCACCATTGGCGGTTGCTGCGGCAATTGGAATGTTGACGGTTAAAAAAGCAGTGCACTCAGCAATCTTGTTGGCATGGGTAATGGTTACTCTGGCTATCTTCTACATAGCCCAGGACGCTGCTTTCCTAGGCATTGTGCAGATCGTGGTTTACACCGGCGCCGTAATGATGCTCTTCCTATTTATTTTGATGTTAGTTGGCGTTGATTCATCTGAATCACTAACTGAAACCATCAAGGGTCTGCGCTGGATTGCAATTACCGCATCCGTTGGCTTTGGTGGGCTACTTATTTCACTATTGGGACGCGCCACATTAGGTCGTTCAACTGCCGGGTTAGCCGATGCTAATTCGAATGGCAACGTTGAAGGCTTAGCGCAATTGATTTTCAGTGATTATGTCTGGCCATTCGAAGTTATCTCGGCGCTATTAATCACCGCAGCTGTCGGTGCCATGGTTTTGGCACATCACGAACGCACAGTAAAGCGCGTTACACAACGCGAACAATCACAAGCACGTTTCCGCTCTGGTTCATTGGCAGCTGCTGCTGGATTACCCGGCCCAGGTGTATTTGCATTACATAATGCAGTCGATGTTCCGGCGTTATTGCCAGACGGCTCACCAGCACCTTCCTCAATTTCAGCAACTCTGAAAGCGCGTGGTGACATGTTGGATTCAGCGCAATATCAATTAGATAACAATGACAATGCTGCGGAGGATAAGTAATGAATTCCGCTAACTATTTATATCTTTCAGCCCTCCTTTTCACTATTGGCGCTGTCGGTGTTGTTATCCGTCGCAATGCGATCGTAGTTTTCATGTGTGTTGAGCTAATGCTTAATGCCGCCAACTTATCTTTTGTAACTTTCTCTCGTATTAATGGCAATCTTGATGGCCAGATTGTGGCTTTCTTCACCATGGTGGTAGCGGCTTGCGAAGTAGTAGTCGGGCTCGCAATCATCGTGACCATCTACCGTTCCCGTCGATCAGCATCAGTTGATGATGCCAACTTGTTGAAGCGATAACGCCGATGACTTCAAATCTGATTGTTTATTTAATCGCAATTCCATTACTTAGCTCTGCTGTATTGCTGCTGTCTGGCCGCAAAGCCAATAAATGGGGCCATTTACTAGGCACTTTAGCCTCGGCTAGCTCATTTGGCGTTGGTGCTTATCTGTTCACTCAAATGTTGGCTCAACCAACTGAAGAGCGCGCAATGACCCAAAAACTGTTTTCCTGGATCAACGTTGGTTCATTTAACGTCGATGCCTCACTTTTGCTCGACCAACTTTCAATTTGTTTCGTTCTGCTAATTACTGGCGTCGGCACTTTGATTCATATTTATTCGATCTCGTACATGTCACACGATTTAGATCGCCGCCGCTTCTTTGCTTACCTGAATCTCTTTATTGCCGCGATGTTGCTGCTAGTACTCGGTGATTCTTACTTAAATCTTTATGTCGGTTGGGAAGGCGTTGGTTTAGCTTCTTATCTATTGATTGGTTTCTGGAATCAAAAGCCGACTTATGCAACAGCTGCTAAAAAAGCATTCGTGATGAACCGCGTGGGTGACTTAGGTCTATCTCTTGCGATCATGATTGCCTTTGCTTCAATGGGCACTGTTTCCTTCGCTGGTATTGAGGAAGCTGCACCAAAAGCATCGACTACAACTTTGACTGCAATTGGCATCATGTTGTTGATTGCAGCTGCTGGTAAGTCTGCACAGTTCCCATTGCAAGCATGGCTCGGCGATGC
Source organism: uncultured Actinomycetes bacterium (assembly GCA_903922325.1). Classification (GTDB taxonomy): domain Bacteria; phylum Actinomycetota; class Actinomycetes; order Nanopelagicales; family Nanopelagicaceae; genus Planktophila. The sequence continues at coordinate 6,742 of CAIXTG010000061.1, read as the reverse complement.
GATGGCTGGCCCAACTCCGGTTTCAGCTCTTATTCACGCAGCGACCATGGTTACCGCTGGCGTTTATTTAATTACTCGCTCAAACTTTATTTTCGACGCAGCACCAACTGCTCAACTACTAGTTGTCATTGTTGGCGCAATCACGCTGTTATTTGGTGCCATTGTCGGTACCGCTAAAGATGACATTAAAAAAGCACTGGCTGCCTCAACCATGTCGCAGATCGGTTACATGATCTTGGCAGCTGGCCTTGGCCCAGTTGGTTATGCCTTTGCGATCATGCACTTGTTAACTCACGGTTTCTTCAAAGCTGGCATGTTCCTCGGCGCTGGCTCAGTAATGCATGGCATGAATGATGAAGTAAATATGCGTAAATACGGTGCTTTACGTAAGTTCATGCCGATTACCTTTATTACCTTTGGCCTCGGTTACTTAGCGATTATTGGCGTTCCGCCATTTGCTGGTTTCTATTCCAAAGACATGATTATTGAAACTGCGCTTAATGCCGGTGGAATAAAAGGAATACTTCTTGGTTCTGCGGCCCTTTTCGGTGCCGGTCTCACTGCGTTCTATATGACTCGCGTAATGATTCTTACTTTCACCGGTACAAAGCGTTGGGATGATGAAGCGCATCCACACGAATCACCAATTTTGATGTGGCTGCCGATGGCAATTTTGGCAATTGGTTCAGTTCTATCTGGATTCTTATTTACTCGCGGAGATGCGTTAGTTCATTGGTTAGAGCCAGTTGTTGCACCACATGAACATGGTGAACATTCTGAACTGCTTCCACCGATCGTAGTTTCTGGTCTCGCACTCACCATCGTATTGATTGGTATTTCAATTGCGGTCATGATGTATGTGCGACGTCCAGTTGCTGATGTGGCACCTGAAAATGTTTCAGCGCTTACCAAGATAGTTCGTCAGGATTTATTGCAAGATGTCGCAAACGAAGCGATATTCATGCGTCCTGGTCAAGCACTTACAAAGAGTTTGGTCACTATCGATGAGAAAGTTATCGATGGCGCAGTCCACGGAGTAGGTGCCATGGCAATTGGTTCCGGTTCCGAGCTACGTAAAACCCAGACTGGTTATGTCCGCAGTTATTCAGCGCTAATTTTGGTTGGCGCTGCCGCTATCGTGCTTGGAATCTGGGTGATCACACAATGACCATTAATTGGATTTCGATGACAGCACTGCTGCCACTAATTGGCGCAATACTTCTTGCTACTTTGCCAAAAGGCGCCGAACTTCGTGCCAAGCAATTAGCTTTCGGCGCCACTTTAGTAACTGCTGCGTCGGCAATAGCGATGGCAGTTCAATTCCAGCGTGATAACACAGACCTTCAGTTCGTCGAGGTTCGCAGCTGGATCCCTTCATTTGGCATTAATTACGCTGTAGGTATTGATGGAATCGCACTAGTGCTGATTTTGATGTCAGTTATTTTGGCACCAATCGTCATTTTGGCGGGCTGGAATGAAGCTCAAGGCGGTCGTTGGAGCGTTAAGACTTTCTATATTTTGATCCTGGTTCTAGAAACCATGATGATCGGTGTCTTTAGTGCTACCGATGTATTCCTCTTCTATGTAATTTTCGAAGCGATGTTAGTTCCGGTTTATTTCTTAATCGGGGGATACGGCACCGGCGAACGTTCAGCTGCTGCAGTTAAGTTCTTGCTCTACAGCCTTTTCGGTGGACTATTGATGCTCGCGTCAATTATTGCGCTTTATGTAATGTCGGGCGATCAAGGCGGTCATACTTTTGATTTAGCGAAACTAGCGAATCTTGAGATGAGTTCGACTACGCAGAACTTCTTATTCCTTGGCTTCTTCATCGCCTTTGCTATCAAAGCGCCGCTCTGGCCATTCCACACTTGGCTACCAGATGCAGCTCAATCAGCAACACCAGGAACTTCAGTTCTATTACTAGGCGTGCTCGATAAAGTCGGTACTTTCGGAATGATTCGATACTGCTTAACTCTTTTCCCAGAGGCAAGTAAAACTTTCACCCCAGTAATTATTGTGCTGGCTGTTATTTCAATTATTTACGGCGCAATTTTGGCGATCGGTCAGAAAGATCTAAAGCGCTTAATCGCATTTACTTCGATTTCACACTTTGGTTTCATCACGATGGGAATCTTTGCGATGACTTCGCAGAGCCAATCTGGTGCGACGCTTTATATGTTCAATCACGGATTCTCTACCGCTGCGCTATTTATCGTGGGCGGCTGGATGATCGCTCGTCGCGGTTCATCAACGATTGCTGATTTCGGCGGACTGCAACGAGTAACTCCAGTAATGGCTTGGTGCTTCTTCTTAGCTGGCATGTCTAGCTTGGCACTGCCTGGCCTATCAAGCTTTGTTAGCGAATTCCTAGTGCTGGTAGGCACTTATACGCGCTATCCAGTTGCTGCGATCATTGCCACCGTAGGCATCATCTTGGCAGCGCTATACATCTTGATTCCAGTACAACGCGCACTTCATGGCCCAACGACACCGGGTAATGAGAACTTAGCCGATTTAAACTTGCGCGAAAAGTTTGCAATTGCGCCAGTTTTAGCCGCAATCATCGCACTTGGTTTCTATCCAGCGCCGCTGCTAAATGTGATTAACCCAGCAGCTGTCCATGTTAATTCGCAATTAGGTTTCACCGATCCAGTACCGACAGTTGAGGGTAAATAACATGATCTTTAACTCACCAGCACTTTCGTACTCACTACTCGCACCAATTTTGATTATCTTGGCTGGTGCGCTGATCGGCGTATTGATCGAAGCTTTCGTTGGCAAGGCACGTAGACCAGTTGTTCAGTTAAGCGTTGCGCTTGGTTCTCTAGTTCTGGCTTTGGTTCAAGTTATTCGAATTCGCAATTTATCATCGACCACTGCAGCCATGGGTTCAGTAGTAATCGATGGCCCTGGTTTATTGTTCCAATGTGCGATTTTAATTGTCGCAGTTATCTCAATCTTCTTAATTGCTGATCAAGATAATTTCACATCTAGCGCAGCTGCGCTTCCAGGTTCAGATGAAGAGCGTCAAGCAACTCAAAGTGGCACCGTCTTAACTGAGATTTATCCACTTACTTTATTTGCAGTTGCTGGAATGCTGCTATTTCCAATTGCCAGCGACTTGATTACTTTATTCGTGGCTCTCGAAGTACTTTCACTACCGCTGTATTTAATGGCAGGTCTTTCTCGCCATCGTCGCTTAGCGTCGCAAGAAGCAGCCCTTAAGTACTTCTTACTCGGTGCGTTTTCATCTGCCTTCTTCCTCTTTGGTGCGGCTTATTTATATGGCTATGCAGGAACCGTGAGCTTTGCCGGAATCCACGCAGCCTTAGTTGGCGGCACTGGAAACGACGTAATTCTCTTGCTGGGCATTGCTTTCGTGGCAATTGGCCTACTTTTCAAAGTTGGCGCCGTGCCTTTCCACGCTTGGTCACCAGATGTTTACCAAGGTGCGCCAACTCCAATTACCGGATTTATGGCAGCTGCCACCAAGGTCGCAGCTTTCGGTGCGATGCTGCGTCTGTTCTATACAGTTTTGGCTGAAGCGCAATGGCAATGGCGACCATTCTTTATGGTCATCGCAATTATCACCATGATCTTCGGTTCACTAGTTGCTATTTCACAACGCGACGTAAAGCGCATGTTGGCTTATTCATCAATCGCACATGCTGGTTTCTTGCTAACCGGTGTCATAGCACTTAATAAAGCTGGCCTTGAAGCATCAATCTATTATTTATTCGCCTACGGTGTCGCAACCGTTGGTGCATTTGGAATCGTGACTTTGGTCCGCGACTCAAGTGGCGAAGTCAGCGATCTGAATCGTTGGGCCGGTCTCGGCAAGCGTTCACCATGGGTGGCATCAGCTTTTGCTTTCTTCTTACTAGCATTCGCCGGAATTCCATTAACTTCAGGGTTTATCGGAAAGTTCGCGATCTTCTCAGCTGCATATGAAAGTGGCGCAACTGCGGTTGTAATTGTTGGTGTGCTTTCAAGTGTAATCGCCGCTTTCTTCTACATTCGCGTAATTGTTTTGATGTTCTTCACTGATGCAACCGAAGACGGTACTAGCGTCGTAATCCCATCAATTCTTACACGACTAACTATCTTGATCTCTTTGGTTATCACCGTAGCCCTGGGCGTGTTCCCATCACCACTTCTAGACTTCATTAAGCCACTCGCAATCTTTATTCGCTAATGGCCACTCTCGGGATCCCGAATCTCTCAACTGAACTTGAGGTCTCACTTTCTGCGGCAATGGCCGAAGTCGAAGAGTTGTTGCGCAGCCAGATCGAAGGAAACTATCCGTTAGTAGTTGAAACTAGTCGCCATCTAGTAACAGCCGGTGGCAAGCGTTTAAGACCACTTTTAACGCTCATTACTTCACATTTTGGTGACCCGCATAAGCGTGGCATTCTGGAAGCAGCAGTTGTCTGCGAGTTAACCCACTTAGCGACTCTCTATCACGACGACGTTATGGATGAAGCGCCGCTGCGTCGCGGGGTTGAAAGTGCTAACAATCGCTGGGGAAATACCATCGCAATTCTGACCGGTGATTATCTCTTTGCTAAAGCTTCTGATCTTTTAGCTGATCTAGGCCCTGAAGCAGTTCGCTTACAAGCTCGCACTTTTGAACGTTTAGTTATTGGTCAGATTATGGAAACCCAAGGGCCACAAAAAGGTGAGGACCCACTAGCGCATTATCTGCAAGTAGTTGCTGACAAAACAGGTTCACTAATTGCAACATCAGCTCGATTCGGTGCAATGACTTCAGGCGCTTCGGCTGAGGTTATTGAGACGGTTACTAAGTTTGGCGAAAAGATTGGCGTAGCTTTCCAATTAGCCGATGACGTTATTGATATTACAAGTGATTCAAAAGAGTCAGGTAAAACCCCGGGCACCGATTTACTTGAGGGCGTACCAACACTGGTAACCCTTAATGTAATGAAATCAACTGATAAAGCCGATCGCGATTTACAGAAACTGCTTTCAAAGCCAATTGCGGATAAGAAAGTAGTTACACAAGTTTTGAAAGAGCTACGAAACCATAAAGCACTTGATCAATCACGACTGCAATTAATGCAGATTGCTCGCGATGCCCGCACCGCACTTGGCCCATTGCCAGCTAATGATGCAACTGGTGCGCTGTTTTCGTTATGCGACGCGGTTGTCGACCGCACGGCTTGATCTAATTAGATCTGTACCGAGCACAACTAGCGCTGCCCAAATAATTAGGAAACCTGCCCAACGAGCTGTTGGCATTGCTTCGTGACGCACCCAAACACCGATTGAAAACTGCAACGTTGGCGTAATGAACTGCAACAAACCAATAATTGTGTAGGGCAAGCGATTACCAGCGCCATTGAAAAGAAGTAACGGAACGGCGGTAATAACGCCTGAGCCGATTAGCAGCAGTGTTAAACCAACGCCGTGTCCGAAATGGCCATTTCCTTGAGAGCCGATCCAGGTCAGATAAGCCAAGTAAAACGGGGCTGATATGGCCGTTTCGATGCCTAAACCTTCGAGCGCACCAAGACCCAGCTGCTTCTTAATAAATCCATAAGTGCCCCATGACAGCGCCAAAGCGAGTGCCACCCAAGGCAGGCGACCGTAATCAATAGTTAAAACTAAAACTCCAAAGGCAGCAATTGAAACTGAGACCCACTGAAGCTTGCGCATCTTTTCTTTTAACAAGAGGACGCCGATGGCAATAATTATGATCGGATTTATGTAATAACCAAGAGACGCTTCAACTACGTGACCATTATTAGTCGCCCAGATATAAACAATCCAGTTAACTGAAATAAGTGCAGTTGCGGCCAATAGTTTTAAAAACACTTTTGGTCGACGCATGGTTGCTATCGCAGGTTTGATCGCTTTAGTTACAGCTAGTGCGATCACACAAAATGCTAACGACCAAACCGCCCGGTGCCCAACTATCTCAAAGGCGCCTGCTGGTTCAAGTAGCGGCCAATACAGTGGGAACAAGCCCCAAAGTACGTAAGCCGATACTCCGAAGACTAGGCCGGTCTTGTTATATTTCAATTAGCGGAAATTCGTAAATTGAACTGCAAACTCAAAGCCACCATTTTTAACAAGTTCCATAGTTTCTTGCAGATCGTCGCGGCTCTTAGAGGTAGCGCGAAGTTCATCACCTTGGATCTGAGTCTTAACTGATTTTGGGCCTTCATCGCGAATTAACTTAGCAATCTTTTTAGCATTCTCAGTTGTGATGCCTTCTTTGAGCGGGCAAGCTATTTTGTAGATCTTGCCGCTAAGTTGTGGGGGAGCGGGATCTAAATGCTTTAGCGAAACTCCGCGCTTTACCATCTTGTCTTTAACCACATCTAGAACTGCTTTAGCACGCTCTTCGGTATCGGCTTCGATTGAAATCTTCTCGCCCTCAAGTTCGATCTTTGAACCAGTGTTCTTAAAATCAAAGCGGGTATCGATCTCGCGGATCGCCTGATTAATAGCGTTATCGAGTTCCATGCGGTCGATTTTTGAGGTTATGTCGAAACTTGCATCAGCCATTGTTTTGAGCCCTTTCAAAGCGATTTTCAGGCGGTAATTGAGCCTACTTGCCTAAGGTATCCTTTCCCTTCGCAAGATCCATAATTTGCCGCACTACTTGTTCGACCTTGGCGGGTTGCCCGAGCGGCCAATGGGAGGGGACTGTAAATCCCCCGGCTCTGCCTTCGAAGGTTCAAATCCTTCACCCGCCACCAGGTAACTGGAACAG
>CAIXTG010000060.1 GCA_903922325.1 uncultured Actinomycetes bacterium | reverse complement strand
TTTTGAACCGCCTCAAGAACCTCATCACGTAACCAGCCCTTGATCATGTTTGCGCCGCTGCCCTTATCGGTAGCGCGAGATCCAGCTGGTGCCTTCTTTCCTGGCAGGTACTTTCCGGTTAAGACTCCTTGAGCCATTGGTGACCAGACGATCTGTCCTATTCCCTCTTTCTGTGACAAAGGAACTACCTCTGCTTCGATAACTCGCCATAGCGCCGAGTATTGAGGTTGGCTAGAAACAAAACGGTTGTATCCGCGAGCATCCTGGATCGCTAACGCTGATTTAATTTGAGCAGCATTCCATTCCGAAAACCCAATGTAATGAACCTTGCCTGCGCGAATTAAGTCATCGAAGGCGCTCAGAGACTCTTCTAGTGGAGTTTCATAATCAAAGCGATGCATTTGGTACAGATCAATGTGATCGGTCTGTAAACGCTTGAGCGATGCGTTACATGATTCGATGATGTGCTTGCGCGAAAGTCCGCGGTCATTCTTGCCTGTACCTGTTGGGAAATAAACCTTTGTAAACAACTCGTACGATTCGCGCTTCACACCTTTGAGCGCTTTACCTAAAACAGTTTCAGCTTTTGTACCTGCGTAGACATCAGCGGTATCAAAGGTTGTGATTCCCTCATCAAGTGCTGCCTTTACACAATTGATTGCTGCATCTGACTCGATCTGATTTCCGTGTGTGATCCAGTTTCCGTAAGAGATCTCTGAAACATACATTCCGGTACTGCCAAGGCGTCTGTATTCCATGCTTGCAAGCCTATGACGAGCGCGCCTAGTTGCCAACCCCAACCCCTTGTGGTTTGGTTCGCCTACAACTTAATAGCTCCTCAAGTGGGGGAAGTTCGGTGAAAATCCGACGCTGACCCGCAACCGTAAATCGCTCAAATAAGAATTTCCAATCAAGAAATTAAATGAGCGATAAGTCGGATTACCCATTGGATCGAGATGAGACAAACACCCGCCGAGGTTTGCGGGGTGTGCTCCTAACGCCAGATGTTTCGGCTCTGCCAACATTTCTGGTTGTGGTTCACTCCCTGTGAGACTCTTTTAAATTGAGAGGCTACACAGCAATGAAATTCAAAGTACTTTTTGCGGTTCTACTTTTGGCCGCGTTATCAACTCCATCAGCACAAGCTGCAGATACTGGGTGGCGCTATTGGGGTTACTTTCAAGCCGCCCCTGGTGCAACCAAGTGGACAGCTGCAATGACCGGCCCAACAGTTAATGTTGAGGATGGATCAGTTGAAGGATGGGCTTTTACCTTTAGTAGTGATGCGATTCCCGACGCAAAAGCTCCTAAGGTTACGCCATCTTTTTCAACTATTTGCGGAAAAACAAAGGCAGTAGCTGGAAAGAAGCGCATCGGCGTAATGATTGATTTTGGTTCATCTGTTTTGCGACCAAAGGGTGAATCAACCCCACGACTAATTCAAAAATGCGTGGTCGCTGATAAATCTGCCCTCGGAATTGATGTGTTAGGACAAGCTGTCAAAGTTCGCGCAGAAGGATCAGGGTTTATTTGCGGACTCAATGGCTACCCAGCGAAAGAGTGCGGAGTAGAGATGAAGACTCCAAAGGGTTACATCAAGAAATAAACATGAGTAAA
>CAIXTG010000059.1 GCA_903922325.1 uncultured Actinomycetes bacterium | reverse complement strand
TCAGGTCTTGTTATTCCAGATACTGCAAAAGAGAAGCCTCAAGAAGGCACTGTTGTTGCAGTAGGCCCAGGTCGCTTTGATGATGGCGTTCGCGTTCCAATGGATGTCAAAGTTGGCGACGTTGTTCTTTACAGCAAGTACGGCGGAACTGAAGTTAAGTACAACGCTGAAGAATATTTAGTTCTATCTGCTCGCGATATTCTCGCTGTAATTGAGAAGAACTAATGGCCGGCAAATCATTACAGTTTGACGAGCAAGCCCGTCGCGCCATGGAGCGCGGTGTAAATATTCTGGCTGACACCGTCAAAGTAACTCTTGGTCCTAAGGGTCGTAACGTGGTTATCTCAAAAACTTTCGGTGCCCCAACCATCACAAACGATGGTGTAACAATTGCGAAAGAGATTGAACTCTCTGATCCAGTTGAAAACATGGGAGCACAACTAGTTAAAGAAGTTGCTACCAAGACCAACGATGTCGCTGGCGACGGTACAACTACTGCAACTGTGCTTGCTCAAGCAATGGTTAAAGAAGGTCTTCGTAACCTAGCTGCTGGCGCACAACCAATGGATATTAAAATCGGTATCGAAGCCGCAGTTGCTGCAATTTCAGCAGCTCTTAAAGCTAATGCCACTGTTGTAAAAGACAAGGCACAGATTGCCGACGTTGCAACTATCTCAGCTCAAGATCGTGGCATCGGTGACTTAATTGCCGAAGCCATGGACAAAGTTGGCAAAGATGGCGTAATCACTGTTGAAGAAGCGTCTACCACTGGGCTAGAACTTGAGTTCACTGAAGGTATGCAATTCGATAAGGGTTACATCTCACCTTATTTCGTAACTGATCAAGATCGCATGGAAGCAGTTCTAGAAGATGCTTACGTATTGATTTCAGGTGGAAAGATTTCAGCTCTAGCTGAACTGCTGCCAATCCTGGAAAAAGTTGCCCAGACTTCAAAGCCACTATTAATCATCGCTGAAGATGTTGAAGGCGAAGCGCTTTCTACGCTGGTTGTTAACCGTATGCGTGGCGTATTCGCCTCAGCTGCTGTTAAAGCACCTGGTTTCGGTGATCGTCGTAAGGCCATGTTGCAAGACATCGCAATCCTTACCGGTGGCGAAGTTATCTCGGCTGAAGTTGGCATGAAGCTAGATCAGGTTGGTCTGGAATCTCTAGGTCGTGCCCGTCGTGTTGTTATCTCTAAGGATGCAACCACCATCGTCGATGGTGCTGGCGACAAGGCTGTAGTTGCTGCTCGCGTTTCTGAGATTCGCAAAGAGATCGAAAATACTGACTCTGACTGGGATCGTGAAAAACTACAAGAGCGCGTTGCAAAACTCGCTGGTGGCGTTTGCGTAATCAAAGTTGGCGCACATACTGAAGTTGAACTAAAAGAAAAGAAGCACCGTCTAGAAGATGCGATCTCAGCAACACGTGCCGCAGTTGAAGAAGGCATCGTAGTTGGCGGCGGTGCAGCGCTAGTACATGCAGCTGATGCTCTCGAAGGCGATCTCGGCTTCGAAGGCGATAAGGCTGTTGGTGTTCGCTTAGTTCGCAAAGCATGCGACGAACCACTTCGTTGGATCGCTGAAAACGCTGGTCTTGAAGGTTATGTTGTTGTTGCAAAAGTTCGCGCAATGAAAGCCAATGAAGGTTTCAATGCAGCAACTGATGTTTACGGTGACTTAGCTAAAGATGGTGTTATCGATCCAGTTAAGGTAACTCGTTCGGCGCTTGCAAATGCGGCATCCATCGCTGCGATGTTTATTACAACTGAAGCAGTTGTCTATGAACGTCCAGCTGATGAAGCACCTGAAGCTGCTGGTGGCCACGGTCATTCACATGGCCCTGGTGGACACTCGCACTAGAAGGTCTGGAACTAGTAATAATTAGAAATAAAAAACCCGCCGGATATCCGGCGGGTTTTTTATTTCTTAAGGAGGATATAAATTCTTTAGCTTGCTGTTGAAAGTGGAAGTGCGCCGGCACGTTCTAGAATTGCGACGCGATCATCTTCTGAGAGACCGCCCCAGATTCCATAAGGTTCTTGAACTGCAAGCGCGTGCTTACGACAGGCCTCAATCACTGGGCAACTGCTGCAAATTGCTTTGGCAGCGTTCTCGCGATTTCGGCGACGAGGTCCGCGTTCACCATCTGGATGAAAGAACATCTCACTTGGTAATTCTTGGCAGGCTCCGCTTTGCTGCCAATCCCAGTTTTCAACAACTGGTTTCGGAAGTCGAGAAATTTCGCTCATGGCTCCTCCAAACGGGTCTTTGCTTAAGGAGTGAACCATACAATCGCTTCATAAGTTGTTCAAGTATTTGAGGGAAGAATCTTGGGAAAACCACCCTTTTAAGCGTGCTCGGGTGGCACGAATCTCACCTACCCCCCAAGATTGGGGCATGGATCAACCCCTGACCGTAGCTGCTCTAGCCCGCCAAATCGGCGTGGCCCCGGCGACTCTACGGACCTGGGATCGCCGATATGGCTTAGGGCCGAGCGAACATGTTGAAGGCAGTCATCGCCGATATTCGCGGGCAGATGTAGCCAGATTAGTAATGATGCGCCGGTTGATTACAACTGGTGTGGCGCCAAGTGATGCTGCACAAAGAGCAAAAGCACATAATGGTGAAGTTTCCATTCCAGAACTAGTGACCGAAATCGTGGTTGCTGAAGAATTGGTGGCAAGCATTTGTCGCGCAGCCGAATCACTAGATCGCGAATTTGTTCTACAAGCGTTGCGCCAAGAATTGATGAAAAATGGCGTAATTAACTGCTGGCAGAACGTAATCGTGCCGGTCCTAATCAATGTTGGAAATAGTTGGGAAAGAACTGGCGAAGGCATTGAGGTCGAACATTTATTGACTGAGTTAATAAAATCAGTTCTACGCGAAGCAGTGCCAGAAGAATTTGAAGCGGTGAATGCTCGACCAGTTCTACTAGCATGCGTGGGCGAAGAACTTCATTCGCTAGCTCTACATGCACTTGCTGCAGCTCTAGCTGAGCGCGAGATTTCGAGTAATTTCTTAGGTGCTCGCACCCCGCTTGCTGCGCTCTGCGGAATCATTAATAAGACTGCGCCACCAGCACTATTTTTGTGGGCGCAGTTATCCGAAAATGGTGACCCAAGATTCTTCGAAGAATTACCTGCAGTGCGCCCTGCTCCCAAAATTATTCTGGGTGGGCCGGGCTGGAATCCAAAACAATGTAGCGAAGTCACTGTTGCTGCTGATTTACAGCGTGCATGTGAGGAAATTACGCAGGCAATCGGAGCCTAAAAGAGCCGTTAGACTTTGGCCTTATCGATTGAAGGGGAGGCCGAAATGAGCGATGACAAGATCGCAATGATGGGCCTTACCTATGACGACGTGCTCTTATTGCCAGATGCTTCTGAAGTTGTGCCATCTGAAGTCGAAACTTCAACTCAGTTAACTCAAAATATAACGTTGGCAGTTCCGTTGATTTCCTCAGCGATGGATACCGTTACTGAGTCACAACTCGCAATCGCAATGGCTAAAGCTGGTGGCATTGGCATCATTCATCGTAATTTGCCGATCGCCGAACAAGTAACTCACGTTAAATTAGTTAAGAACGTGGGCATGGTTGGCGCTGCTGTTGGTGTTGGTGACGATGGATTTGCTCGCGCGCAGGCGCTAATCGAAGCTGGCGTTGATGTAGTTGTAGTTGATACGGCGCACGGCCATCATCGCGCAGTACTCGATGCAATTGCTCGCATTAAGAAATTTTCGCCAACTACCGAAATCATTGGTGGCAATGTGGCAACTCGTGCAGGTGCCCAAGCTTTAATTAATGCTGGCGCCGATGCCGTAAAAGTTGGAGTTGGTCCAGGTTCAATTTGCACCACACGCATTGTGGCCGGTGTTGGAGTTCCTCAAATTACCGCCATCATGGAAGCTGCCAAAGCTTGTGGCAAAGCAGGTATTCCTTTGATCGCCGATGGTGGTCTGCAATATTCAGGCGACATTGTTAAAGCCCTAGTTGCTGGTGCAAATTCGGTAATGCTCGGTTCGTTACTTGCGGGCTGCGAAGAATCACCGGGCGAACTAATTGAAATTGATGGCCGCAAATACAAGGGCTATCGCGGAATGGGTTCACTCGGCGCGATGCAATCACGCGGTGAACAGAAGTCTTATTCTAAAGATCGCTATATGCAGGATGATGTTTTATCCGAAGATAAATTAGTTCCCGAAGGCATCGAAGGAAAAGTTTTATACCGTGGCACCGTGGCCGAAGTAGTTCATCAATTAGTTGGTGGCCTGCGTTCTGGCATGGGATACGCCGGTGCACCAGATATCAATACTTTGCGACGCGATGGTCGCTTAATTCAAATTACCGCAGCTGGCCTGCAAGAGAGCCATCCGCACGATGTATTACACGTGGCAGATGCCCCTAATTATGCGAAGAAAGGCTAGGGCTAAATAAATGTTCGAGATTGAAATTGCACCCGGCAAGCGCGCTCGCCAGGCCTACTCCTTTGACGATATTGCGATTGTGCCATCACGCCGTACTCGCGACCCCGAAGATGTTTCAACGGCATGGCAGATCGATGCTTATAAATTTGATTTGCCCATGTTGGCAGCTCCAATGGATTCAGTGGTCTCGCCACAAACTGCAATTGCGATCGGCAAATTAGGCGGCCTCGGTGTTCTAAACCTCGAAGGCCTCTGGACTCGCTATGAAGATCCCCGCATCCAACTTGGCGAAATTGCTTCGATGCCCGATGCGCAGGCGACTCGTCGTATGCAAGAACTTTATAGCGCCCCAATTCAGCCAGCGCTGATCAAAGAACGCATCAAGCAAATTCGCGAAGCTGGCGTAACTGTTGCGGCATCGCTTTCACCACAACGTACAGCCGAGTTACATAAAACTGTGGTCGATGCTGGGGTTGATATTTTCGTTATCCGCGGAACAACCGTGAGTGCCGAGCACGTTGCTACTCGCGACGATGCGCTTAACTTGAAGAAATTTATTTACGAACTCGACGTGCCAGTAATTGTTGGCGGCGTTGCAACTGCAACAGGTGCACTTCACTTAATGCGCGCAGGTGCAGCAGGAGTTCTAGTTGGTTTCGGTGGCGGCGCAGCACACACCACTCGCAAAGTTTTAGGAATTCAAGTTCCGATGGCATCTGCTGTTGCTGAAGTTGCTTCAGCTCGTCGCGAATATCTCGATGAATCTGGTGGCCGTTATGTGCATGTTATTGCTGATGGTGGCGTTGGTCGCAGCGGTGATATCGCAAAAGCAATTGCAATGGGTGCCGATGCCGTAATGATGGGCTCTCCATTAGCAAAAGCCACAGAAGCTCCTGGATTAGGTTGGCACTGGGGTTCTGAAGCACATCACGCAGTACTTCCTCGTGGCGAACGCGTTGCAGTTGGCACTGTTGGCACACTCGAAGAAATTTTGCTCGGACCATCTAGCACTTCCGATGGTTCCATGAACTTATTCGGCGCTCTTCGCCGCGCAATGGCTACTTGCGGATATTCCGATGTCAAGGAATTCCAGCGCGTCGAGGTACTTATTAACCGTGGCTAATCCAGTCCTTGTTCTTGATTTTGGTGCGCAATATGCGCAATTAATTGCGCGTCGAGTTCGCGAAGCAAATGTTTTCTCTGAGATCGTTCCATCATCTATTACAGCTGCTGAAGTAACAGCAAAAGCGCCATCTGCAATTATTTTATCGGGCGGCCCAGCTAGCGTTTATGCACCGGGTGCACCAAAGTTCGATGAAAGTATTCTGCAATTAGGTATTCCAGTATTCGGCATTTGTTACGGTTTTCAAGCAATGGCCGCAGCACTTGGCGGGGTAGTTAGCCAAACTGGAAAGTCCGAATTCGGCCGCACTGAAATAACCGCTACGACCAGTGCAAAATTATTTGCAGGGCTGCCAGCTAAACAAAACGTCTGGATGAGCCATGGCGATGCAGTTACAACAGCGCCAGCTGGTTTCGCCATTTGCGCCGTCACTGCCGATACCCCAATTGCCGCATTTGAAAGTAGCGATGGAAAATTAGCTGGTGTTCAATTCCATCCAGAGGTTCTGCATTCCGAACAAGGCCAAGTAATTTTCAAGCGTTGGTTGATTGAGATTGCGGGCTGCGAACCTACTTGGACATCCGAAAACATTGCTGCTACCGAAATTGCTAAAGCGAAAGCAGTCATCGGCGATAAGCGAGTAATTTGCGGGTTATCTGGCGGCGTTGATTCAGCAGTAGCTGCGGCGATTATTCAGGCAGCAGTTGGAAACCAATTAACTTGTGTGTTTGTCGATCATGGTTTGTTACGTAAAGGTGAATCTGAACAAGTCGAACGTGATTTTGTGGCCGCAACTGGCGTATCTCTTGTTGTGATAGATGCCAAAGATCAATTCTTGTCAGCGCTAGCTGGTGTAACTGACCCAGAGACTAAGCGAAAAATTATTGGTCGCGAATTTATTCGTTCTTTCGAAGCAGCAGCGCGCGATATTGCAGCTGGGGGAGATGTTGAATTCTTAGTGCAGGGCACGCTCTACCCAGATGTAGTTGAGTCTGGTGGCGGCGAGGGCACGGCAAATATTAAGTCACATCACAATGTAGGCGGATTGCCAGCTGATCTTAAATTTAAGTTAATCGAACCATTACGCACTTTATTTAAAGATGAAGTTCGCCAAGTTGGTTTGCAGTTAGGTTTACCTGAACCAATCATTTGGCGCCAACCTTTCCCTGGCCCCGGCCTCGGCATTCGCATTATTGGTGAAGTCACTGCCGAACGGTTAGAAATATTGCGCGAAGCTGATGCCATCGCTCGCGAAGAGTTAAAGGCCGCCGGCCTTGATCGCGAAATCTGGCAGTGCCCGGTAGTTCTATTGGCAGATGTGCGCAGCGTTGGCGTGCAGGGCGATGGCCGCACTTACGGCCACCCAATCGTGCTGCGCCCAGTTTCGAGCGAAGATGCGATGACGGCTGACTGGTCTCGTGTTCCTTATGAGGTCCTAGCCAAGATTTCTACTCGCATTACCAACGAAGTGCGCGAAGTTAATCGAGTCACTCTGGATATTACTAGCAAACCCCCAGCAACTATCGAGTGGGAGTAATCCGAGCAATCGGTATCATTTAGCCATTATGAAACGCACTTTAGTTATCGCCGCTGTAATTGTTTTGGCAGCTTCACTTACGCCTTCAGTTTCGGCAGCAACTAAAGAGCCAGTAAAGATTTGTAGCAAAGCAACTTCTAAACCACATGCATCACCTTCGGTTTTGCAACCAAAGACCGTAGCTAAATCTTTGCCAACTACATTCACTTTTGTAACTAATTGCGGAAATATTGTGGTCGAAACAGTTGGCGCGAAAGCACCACAGACTTTAACTGCACTAGCAACTCTGGCTAGTCGCGGCTTTTATAACTCAACTCTTTGTCATCGCTTAACAACGCAAGGTCTTTACGTGCTGCAATGTGGCGATCCAACTGCTTCAGGATCAAGTGGGCCAGTCTTTAATCGCAAGCCTTGGACCGGCATTCCTGATGAGAACTTGCCTGTGGGTCAAAGCATTACTTATCCAGCCGGCACGTTGGCCATGGCCAATTCAGGCAAGAATACAAATGGCAGCCAGGTTTTCTTTGTTTATGAAGATTCAGCGCTAAATCCTTATTACACAGTATGGGGTCGCATCACTAGCGGCTTAGATATCCTGCGCGCGATTGCAGCTGCTGGAGCTGCAAAGCAAGGCCAAGACGGCAAGTATTACTACAACGGCGATGGTTTCCCAGTTCAAACAGTTGAGATTCGCCGCATAATTGTTCGCTAGTTTGTATTTACAATCTTAAAAGCTTCGGCAATTACTCCTTCAGCAAAACCACCATTAGCAGCATTGCGCATGCCCCAATCACGCAACATATTTTCTAACTCTTTATTGTGAGCTGTTTGCGATGCATGAGCTTGAAGAACTTTAACTTTTAACGGAAATGTTTTGGTGATATCAACCCAATGATCTGGTTGGGCATGACCCATAACCCAAATTTCTTTTACTCGCCAAGGTTCAAAGCCAGCTTCCTTTAAATCAGTAAAAGCAAAAGGATTTCGGGCATCTGGGTAAACCGCTTGGATTGCTGATTCGCCAGCGGCTAAGTGATCTGGGTGGCTTGCACCGATGCGATCCCAGTTACGTTCAGGGCTTTGGCAAACTAGGCGATCTGGTTTAAAGCGGCGAATTTCGCGCACAATATCTTTACGTAGCGCGATTGTTGGTTCGAGCCAACCATCGCGGTAATTCAAAAATGTAATATCTGTGACGCCGATAATTGCGCCAGCTTCGCGTTGTTCACGTTGACGCACTTGCGGCATTTCTTCTAACGGGATTCCGGATTCTTCGCCACCTTGATCGCCATTGGTGCAAAGAACGTAACCAACTTCTATGCCAGCTTTTACCCATTGCGCGATGGTGCCCGATGCACCGAAATCAGAATCATCTGGGTGGGCATTAACGACTAGAACTCGTTTGATCTCGCTATCGGCGATTGGTTCCATGTTTCTGCTCCCTTAAAGAATTCTGTCGCCGTAGCCTAATAGACTGCGCGCCATGAGCGGCGCCGAAATCACTAACGATCCTTTAATTGCGGGGCTAAATCCGCAACAGGGCGCTGCCGTAATACATGCGGGTGGGCCACTTCTCATCGTGGCAGGTGCTGGTTCTGGCAAAACTCGAGTTCTAACCAGACGCATTGCTTATTTAATGGCAAGACGTAACGCGACCCCATATTCAATTTTGGCGATTACTTTCACTAATAAGGCAGCCGGTGAAATGAAGGAGCGCGTTAAAGAGTTAGTTGGCCCAGTCGCGCAATCAATGTGGGTTTCGACTTTTCACTCGGCGTGTGTGCGAATCTTGCGTCAAGAGGCGGCACGTTTGGGTTACAGCAATTCTTTCTCAATTTATGATTCGGCCGACAGTTTGCGCTTGATCACCATTGTTTCTAAAGATTTAAATCTTGATCCAAAGCGTTATCCGCCGCGCCAATTTCAATCAGTTATTAGCAATGCCAAGAACGAATTATTGGGGCCCGCTGATTACTTAAATGCGGCCACTAATCAATTTCAAGAAGTTGTCGCAGATGTTTATTCGCTCTATCAACGTCGGTTACAGCAATCCAATGCCATGGAGTTTGATGATCTAATTTTCAAGACCGTTGAAGTTCTGCAGCGTTTTCCAGAAGCTAAAGCACGCTACCGTTCACGTTTTCGACATGTGTTAGTAGATGAGTACCAGGACACCAACCACGCGCAATACATTCTGGTGCGCGAATTAGTTGGTAGCGATCATGAGGGGCTGCCGCCGGCCGAACTTTGCGTAGTAGGCGATGCCGACCAGTCGATCTACGCTTTTCGTGGCGCCACTATTCGAAACATTATGCAGTTCGAACTTGATTACCCAAACGCGACCACGATTTTGCTCGAACAGAATTATCGATCTACCCAAAATATTCTGAACGCGGCAAATGCGGTCATTACTCAGAATGAGTCGCGCAAAGAGAAAAACCTTTGGTCACAAGCAGGTGCTGGTGCGCCATTAGTTGGCTATGTTGCCGAATCCGAACACGATGAAGCTGAATTCGTTAAAGACGAAGTTCGCTCTCTGATGGATAAAGGTCTTTCAACGCCTGGCCAAACGGCAGTTTTCTATCGGACCAATGCGCAATCCCGTGTCTTTGAAGAAGTATTTATGCGAGCAGCACTTCCTTACAAAGTAGTAGGTGGGCTTCGCTTCTATGAGCGCAAAGAAGTTAAAGATTTACTAAGTTATTTACGGGTTATCGCAAACCCCGAAGATGAAGTTTCGTTGCGTCGGGTAATAAATTATCCAAAGCGCGGAATCGGCGACCGAGCACTTGAGATTCTCGAAGCACACGCTAAAGCTCGCGGCTATTCCTTCTGGGGTGGGCTTATCGCAGCAGCTGAAGCCCCTGAAATTCCACCTAAAGCTGCGCAATCAATTAAACAATTCACCGACATGATTAGTGCTTTAGCAGTTTTAGTTGAAGCAAAAGTTCGCCCATCTGTAATTGTCGAAGCAGTTCTTGAACAATCTGGTTTGTTATCCGAGTTAGCTAATAGCACTGACCCGCAAGATGAAGTTCGTGTTGAGAATCTAAAAGAACTCTTAGCTGTAGCCATGGAATATGAAGAACGCCCTTTTGAAGAGTTAACTGAAGATGAAGAAATTTCGCTATCAGGCTTCCTCGAAAAAGTTTCGCTAGTTGCTGATTCAGATCAGATTCCAGAAGGTGAAGACCACGGCGGGGTGGTCACTTTAATGACGCTACACACCGCTAAAGGTTTGGAATTTCCAACTGTTTTTCTAACTGGTATGGAAGATGGCATCTTTCCGCATTCGCGTACTCTGGGCGAGAAAGATGAAATTGAAGAAGAACGTCGTTTGGCTTATGTGGGCTTAACTCGTGCGCAAGAGCGACTTTATATTTCGCGAGCTGAATATCGATCTTCTTGGGGTGCACCAAATTACAATCCACCTTCTAGATTCCTCGATGAGATTCCAACCGATGTTATTGAATGGCGAAATCACAACGTGATATCTCCATCACTGATTCGTAAACCACGAGTTGCAACTGCGCCACCACCTCGGGCAACTGGACGCAAGGCGCCATCTGGAATTACTTTGGCAATTGGCGATCGTGTGTCACATGACACATTTGGTTTAGGCACAGTTGTCGGCACTGCTGGCGAGGGCGATAAGAGCGAGGCAACCATTAACTTTGGCCAATACGGCGATAAGCGTTTGCTCTTGCGCTATGCACCTGTCGAGAAGCTCTAGTATTAGGCAGGTTTCACGCGGCGTTCGCGCTCTTAAGTAAACAAGGAAAGCGGTTAACTAGTGGATTTATACGAATACCAAGCTCGCGATCTTTTTGAAAAGCATGGCGTACCTGTTTTGCCAGCTGCGATCGCAACTACAGCCGACGAAGCCGAAGCAGCCGCAGTTAAAGTCGGCGGCAAAGTTGTCGTCAAAGCTCAAGTAAAAGTTGGTGGCCGCGGAAAAGCTGGCGGCGTTAAGTTAGCTGTTGACCCAGCCGATGCCCGCGAAAAAGCTAGTGCAATTTTGGGCATGGATATCAAGGGCCATGAAGTTCGCACTGTAATGATTGCAGCAGCTGCGCCGATCGAATCTGAATATTATTTAGCAATTCTGCTTGATCGCTCAAACCGTACCTTCTTGGTTATGGCTTCCGTTGCCGGCGGCATGGAAATTGAAGAAGTTGCTCACACCGCCCCTGAGAAGTTAGCCAAAATTCCAGTTGATTCCAATGTTGGTATTGATCTTGCTCGCGCCACTGAAATTATTGCAGCTGCAAAATTCCCCGCCGATGTAGCTGATCAAGTTTCAGCAGTTCTAGTAAAGCTTTGGGAAACATTTGTTTCTGAAGATGCCACCCTGGTTGAAGTCAACCCACTTGTTAAAACTTCTGATGGCAAAATCATCGCGCTCGATGGCAAAGTAACTCTCGATGACAATGCTGGCTTCCGCCACCCTGATCATGAAGCACTCGTTGATCAAGCAGCCGAGAATGCGTTAGAGGCAGCAGCTAAAGCTAAGAATTTAAATTACGTAAAACTCGAAGGCCAAGTTGGCATCATCGGAAATGGCGCCGGTCTAGTAATGAGCACACTCGATGTAGTTGCCTACGCTGGCGAAAAATTTGGTGGCGTTCGCCCCGCAAACTTCCTAGATATTGGCGGCGGTGCCTCAGCTCAAGTGATGGCCGATGGACTTTCAATTATCTTGGGCGATAAAGATGTTAAAAGCGTTTTTGTAAATGTTTTCGGTGGCATTACCGCATGCGATGCGGTTGCAAATGGCATCGTGCAAGCCCTTGAATTACTTGGGGCACAGGCCACTAAGCCAATTGTGGTTCGCCTTGATGGCAACAATGTGGTCGAAGGTCGCGCAATTTTGACAGCTGCGGCACACCCGCTGGTTGAACAGCTAGACACTATGGATGGCGCTGCAAATCGTGCAGCAGAATTGGCGGCTAAGTAAATGTCGATCTTCATTAACGCTGATTCAAAAATTATCGTTCAAGGCATGACTGGTTCTGAAGGAACTAAGCACACTCGTCGTATGTTGGCATCAGGTTCAAAAGTTGTTGGCGGCGTAACACCTGGCAAAGGTGGCCAAAGTGTTGAGATCGATGGGCATAACTTGCCCGTCTTTAACACTGTGGGCGAAGCAATGGCGGAAACTGGTGCAAATGTTTCAGTGGTTTTCGTGCCACCTAAGTTTGCAAAGGCCGCAGTGGTCGATGCGATCGATGCCGCAATGCCACTAGTTGTTGTAATCACCGAAGGAATTCCAGTTCACGATTCAGCTAGCTTCTATGCTTACTCGTTAACTAAAGGCACCACTCGCATTATCGGGCCAAACTGCCCAGGTTTAATTAGTCCTGGCAAATCAAATGTCGGAATCATTCCGGCAAATATCACAGGTTCTGGCCCAATCGGTTTAGTTTCTAAGTCAGGCACATTGACTTACCAAATGATGTTTGAACTTCGCGATATTGGTTTTAGTACTGCAGTTGGTATTGGTGGCGACCCAGTAGTTGGCACCACACATATCGATTGTTTGCGTGCATTCCAAGATGATCCTGAAACTGAAGCGATCGTAATGATTGGCGAAATTGGTGGCGATGCTGAAGAGCGGGCTGCTGCATTTATCGCTGAATATGTAACTAAGCCAGTAGTTGGTTATGTTGCGGGCTTTACTGCTCCCGAAGGTAAGACCATGGGTCATGCCGGTGCCATCGTTTCTGGTTCATCCGGAACTGCACAAGGCAAGAAAGATGCCCTCGAAGCAGCTGGCGTTAAAGTGGGTCAAACCCCAAGTGAAACGGCGCGTTTATTGCGCGCCATCATGGGTCGCTAACAACAATGTTCCAACGAGTCCTTGCGGTCACGTTGGCTCAAGTTGTACGTAGCATTTCAGTAGTTCTGCTACCGATCGCATTTCTTTCGCTAATTGCTTGGGCAACAGCCGGCAGCACAAATGGAAATACTTCTGATCCAGGACGCGCCGCAGTCTGGCTCTGGTTGGGTGTGCATCATTTAGCTTTCAATTTAACTCTTTCAGCAGGTGCTGCATCCGGCTGGTTAACTTATTTACCGCTAGGTGCTCTGCTATTTCCAATTTTGGCAATTCGTAGTGGTTTTAAACGTAGCATCGAACGATTAGATAACGATTATCAGAGTATTGCGTTAGCTCGTACGCTTTTTGTTTCTTTGTATGCAGTCATCACCGCTGCCATTGCTTTCTTTGTGACCACCGATGCGGTCAAACCAGTTTGGTATTTAACGCCACTGGTCATAATTCCGATTGCCACGCTTTCGGTTCTAAGCGCCGAACGACGCAAAATTTCATCGCAGCCAATTTTCTTCGCCACTCGAATCATTGCTGCGTTATTAGGTTTTGCATTTTTGGTATTGGGTATCTCGTTGCTCGTTAATTTGGCAACCGTTAAAGCTTTAACTCAAGTACTTGAACCTGGAATATTGGGTGGAGTTTTACTGCTGATTTTGAATGTGCTCTATCTACCAAATGCGGCGGTCGCAACTATTGGTTATTTTGCTGGCGTTGGTTTTGGAATTGGTAACGGCACCATAATTTCACCGTTGTCATATCAAGTTCCGGAAATTCCAGCACTACCAATCTTGGGCGCACTGCCAACCGGTAAATTCCAGTGGGCCCTAATTGCAGTTCTGCTCTTTGTGGCAGTAGGTGTTGCGCTAACAAGCTGGACGCTAAATCAACGGCCAGAAGTCCTTTGGCAAACTTTCACCCTAGTTTTATTAGCAATTGCCTTTATTAGTTGGGCGGCCAGCGGTTCTTTGATGACAGCGGCGCTTAGCGCTGTTGGTGTTTCGATTTGGAAAGTCACGCTTGCTATTGGCGTAGAAATGGCTATTGGCATTGGTTTGGCGCGAGTTCTGCCGCGGTTAGATCGAGCCAGATGAAGAAAGTCGTAATTCTGGCCAGCGGATCAGGCACCTTAGCTAGAGCAATCTTCGCCGCTGAAAAGGATTACGAAATTGCAGCCCTAATCTGTGATCGGCCGCAAGCGAAAGTTATAGAAGTCGCAAATGAGTTCGAGATCAAAGTTGAATTGCTTGAGTTAATCGGAGATCGAGCAAACTGGGATCAATCATTACTGTCATTAGTCACAAAGTATCAACCTGATTTAGTAGTCAGCGCTGGCTTCATGCGAATCTTGGCACCGCAATTTGTGCAGACTTTTAAAGTAATTAATAGCCACCCTGCTCTATTGCCACTTTTCCCAGGTGCTCACGCTGTTCGCGATGCGCTTGCAGCTGGGGCCACGCAAACTGGCACGACTATTCATTGGGTTGATGAGGGTGTTGATACTGGTGAGGTCATCGCACAAGAGCTCTTAGAGATCACACCAACTGATACCGAAGAAACCCTGCACGAACGTATTAAGATTATCGAACGCGGTCTCATTGTTGCGACCATTCCGCAAGTTCTAGCTGGGCTTAAGTAGAAGGCAGCAAGTAGATGAGCAATCGCAAACCAATTCGCCGAGCACTACTAAGTGTTTACGATAAAGATCGCCTGCTTGAAATTGGTGCCGCACTTAGCAAAGCTGGGGTTGAAATTCTTTCAACTGGATCAACTGCTGCGAATCTAGCGGCCGCTGGCATTTCCGTTACTGAAGTTAGTGATTACACCGGCTTTCCCGAAATCATGGGCGGTCGGGTCAAGACCTTGCACCCTCGAGTGCACTCAGGCATCTTGGCTGATCAGAATAATCCTGATCATTTAGCGGCCATCGCAGAACTTGATATTGCCCCATTTGATTTAGTAATCATTAATCTCTATCCATTTGCGGCAACAATCGCTGCTGGCGCTACTTTTGCCGAAGCAATTGAGCAGATTGATATTGGTGGTCCATCAATGTTGCGTGGAGCTGCAAAGAATCATGGCTCAGTCGCGGTCATTAGCAATACTGCACAATATGACCAATTACTAAGTGCTTTAGCAGCAGGTGGCTTTACTAACCAAGAGCGCCAACAGCTGGCACTTGAAGTATTTAGAACAACTGCCGAATATGACTTAACCATTGCAAATTGGTTGGGCCAACAAGGCAGCGATGCCAAGTTGCCAGATTGGTTTGGCCAAATCTATCGCCGCGAAAACACTTTACGTTATGGCGAGAACCCACATCAAAGCGCAGTGATTTATAAATCTACTGGTCACGGAATTGTTGGCGCTAAGCAACTCCACGGCAAAGAGATGTCCTTTAATAATTACACCGATGCTGACGCCGCTTGGCGCGCAGCACTTGATCACAGTGACCCGGCGGTTGCGATTATTAAACATGCTAACCCTTGCGGCATTGCAACAGGTGCAAATATTTCTGCGGCTTACCTAAAAGCTCACGAGTGTGATCCATTGTCAGCATTTGGGGGAGTTGTAGCTGCTAACCGCAAAGTTGATTTAGCAATGGCCGAGCCGCTTTCTAAGATTTTCAC
>CAIXTG010000058.1 GCA_903922325.1 uncultured Actinomycetes bacterium | reverse complement strand
TGTTGGCGTTTGGCTGGCTGATTCATTTGCCCAAGTTGCGCCAAGTGAAGATATCTTCCAAGTAATTACCGGCTTTGGCGATACCGGTCGATACTTATGTGAGAGCGAAATTAATAAGTTAGCTTTTACTGGTTCAACTAAAACAGCCAAGTTAGTTGCGGCTACTTGTGCAGCAAATATGATTCCAGTAGTTCTGGAATGTGGTGGCAAAGATCCAGTGATTGTCGCTGAAGATGCCAACCTTAAGTCTGCTGTTGAAAATACTTTATGGTCTGCGATGTCTAACGCTGGTCAGACTTGTATTGGCGCCGAACGCGTTTATGTTGATGAAAAGATCGCTGATCGCTTCATTGAACTTTTCGTGGCAGAGGCCGAAAAGATCACCGCAGGTGCGCCAGGGGCTGGTAATTACGGTCCCGCCACTATGCCTGAGCAGCTTGAAGTTATTTCAGCGCATATTGCCGATGCGCTAAAGCGTGGCGGTAAAGCGCTGCTGGGTGGTAAGAAATCAGTACAGCCGCCTTACGTGCAGCCAGTTGTTTTAGTTGATGTACCAGAAGATGCAATTGCAATGACCGAAGAAACTTTTGGTCCAGTAATTATTATTAATCGTTTTCACTCTATTGATCATGCAATTCGCTTAGCTAATGCGAGTAAATATGGCTTAGGTGCTTCGGTTTGGTCAAAGCGCCAAGGCAAGAAGATTGCTTCACAACTGCATTGCGGAATGGTTGCAATTAACTCAACTATTTCATTTGCGGCGATAGCATCTGTGCCATTTGGTGGCGTGAAAGATAGTGGCTATGGCCGGATTCATGGCCCCGAAGGAATTCTAGAATTTACTTATCCGCGCACAGTTGTTCGTGCGAGATTCCAATTGCCTTTGGTATTTACTAGCTTTAAGCGTTCTTACTTCAGCGATAAATTAATTGTTCGTGCGGTTAAGATACTTAAAGGTCGGCTCGGATAACCAAAGCAGATTAAAAGCGGGGCGCATTTCGCGTGCGTTCCGTGCGTGGGCCGCGATTATTTTTCTTACTCCAACATGGTGTGTGCCAATGACGTCGAGATTCTTCATCATGTTCTAGCCAAGCAACTATGTGTGGAGTTGCCATCGGAATAATTTGATCACAACCTGGGCAGCGATAAGGTTTATTTGAAGAAGAACCAGTTAATTTTCTAACTCGGTATGTTCCATCACTATGTTCTTCAATACTTTCATTAGAAGTATTAATCTCGCGCTCAGGATCCTGGGGTCGCTTCCCTTTGGGATAGTTGCGGCGCGGGCTCATGGTTCATTTTCTCGCATTTTTCACCTTCTTGTGACAGGCTGGAGCCATGAAGGTGATTGAAGTTAAGGGCCTGACAAAGTCATATGGCGACTTCAAAGCCGTTGCTGGCATCGATTTAGCGATTGAAGCTGGTGAGATTTTTGCTCTGCTTGGTCCAAACGGAGCTGGCAAGACCACAACTGTTGAGATTTTGGCTGGATTCCGCGATCGCGAAGCAGGATCAGTTAGCGTCCTGGGGTTTGACCCAGCAACCAAAGGCGATGCTGGCCGTGCCTGGCGAAATCGAATTGGCATTGTTTTACAAACCGCATCAGATGCTGGCTCATTTAAGGTGCGCGAGATTGTTAAGCATTTCAGCGCTTTCTATGCCAATCCGCGCGATGTTGATCAAGTAATCGAAGCAGTGGGGCTTTCTGAAAAACGCGACTCTTTAGTTCTTGAATTATCTGGTGGTCAACGCCGCCGACTCGATGTGGCACTCGGAATTATCGGAAGTCCAGAATTACTTTTCTTAGATGAACCAACAACTGGGTTTGATCCTGAAGCACGCCGAGCATTTTGGTCGCTGATTCGTGATTTAAAGGCAGGTGGCACCACAATTTTATTAACTACTCACTATCTTGATGAAGCTGAAGAGTTGGCCGATCGCGTTGCCGTAATTGCGGCCGGAAAAATTATTGAAGTTTCCACGCCGGCGTTGCTTGGTGGTCGCAGCACCGCAAAAGCCACAGTTTCCTGGCTGGGGTCAGATGGAATCCAAACTGAAGAAAGCGATAACCCAACTGCAGTGGTTAGTAAGTTAGCTGCGCAGTTTGGTGGCGATATTCCAGAATTAGTTATCACTCGACCATCGCTAGAAGATATTTACTTAAAGATGATCGGCGGCCATCATGAATAAAGTACCGAGCACCTTGAGACTGGGCTTACTGCGCGGAAAAATGGAAATCATCCA
>CAIXTG010000057.1 GCA_903922325.1 uncultured Actinomycetes bacterium | reverse complement strand
GTAAAGGAGAGAGTTCCCCAGAATCCTTCTTCTTTGATTGTCGCCATTGCAACAGTTCCATCAATCTGGATATCTGTGATCTCGGCTTTCATTTGGCCTGCATCTCCTGGAGATTCGACCATCAGCGCTACGAAGCCAGCTTTATCAACGTCATAGTCAACGCCGCCCATAGTGCCGAACCACCGAGCACTTGCATGAAAAGCTTCATTCAATTTATCCGCGTTGCCTTTGCCAGCTCCCTCGATATATAGATTAAGCAGTCTGGTAACTTCTTGTAGATCTTTACTCAAGTTTCTCTCCCTTATTTACAGACCTCGAAAAATTGATCTGGAGAGATGAAAGTAGCCCTCTTGCAAAAGTTTAGAAAGGGCTGGGAAGTAAATTAGAAGCTAATTTAAATTTACTATGATGGCAAATGTCTGATTTAGACACATTTTTATCCAATTAAAACAACGGCAAAGCCAGCTGTTATCAAAAGAATCGCGACTAATACCGAATTTCTAGTTCCCAATATCTGCGGTAATCCCCTAATGCCACTCTTTTGATCAGCCTTCATATCCTTTATTACATTAATGAAGTGGGCAGCCATTCCGAGTAGCGCTCCACCTAGCCACATCCATAGTGGCGGCGTAATATGTTTAGAAATTGCTACCGATGAAGGAAGCGCTGCGAAAGCTATCGCATACGGCAACGGTGATAACCAATTGAATTTAAAGTAGAAGTTATACGCAACTCCACAAGCTATTCCGAGCATGTAAACCAAGCCGCCTTGTATGCCAAGAGGTCCAAGTAAGTTTGCTGCGAAAGAAAATGGCACCATCACTTTGATCCACTTGGTTAGTAATTCGCGTGAGATTAGCCCGGAAACGAGTGGCTTATTCACTCTTTGATGGCTTAGATCATCTTCGTAGTCGTAGAGATCATTACTCCAGCCAACTAGTAATTGCCCAGTAAATACACCGAAAGCAATTACATATGCTGGGCCTTCCCACCAATAATAATTACCGAATCCAAATGAGATTGTGGTGACAATTAAGGTCGGACCAAAGTGCGAGGCCTTTCGCAGCCCGCGCAACTTATTTCGAAAGGTCATAGCGCTAACTTTAGTGGCTGGTGCTGGAATTTAGTTTTCCGCAAAGCCCAATTTGTCTAGCATCTTAGAATCTCGCTGCCATTCTTTAGAAACCTTTATATGTAATCCCAGGAAAATACGTGCATCTAGCTCGCGTTCGATGTCAGCGCGTGCTCGCATACCAATATCTTTTAACTGCGACCCTTGGTGCCCAAGTAAAATCGCTCGCTGTGAATCTCGCTCAACATGAATTGATGCGTGGATATCAAAGAAAGCTCGACTTCCAGTTTTCTCACGTTCAGACATTTCATCAATAGTCACGATAATTGAGTGCGGTAGTTCCTGGCGAGCATCACGCAAAGCGGCCTCACGAATAAGTTCGCAAATCAATTGCTCGATTGTCTGATCACTACGCATATTAGTTGGGTAAAACTCTGGGCCGGGCTTTAGCTGCTGGCCGATTAACTTCTTTAGCAAATCAATTTGTTCGTGAGTTGCAGCCGATACCGGCACGATTTCATCCCAAGTAAAGCCCTTTGCCATGGCCATGATGCTGGCTAACCGAGTAGCCAAGTTAGCTTTGCTGATCAAGTCAGTCTTAGTAATCAGCGCAATCTTTTTACTGCGTGGGTGCTTAGCAATTTCATCAATAATAAATTGATCACCAGCGCCAGATTCTTCATCAGCGGGCAAACAAATAATTATTACATCGACTGAATCTAAACTTTCTTCAACTATCGCATTTAGGCGCTTGCCCAACAAGGTCTTTGGCTTATGCGCCCCGGGAGTATCAACCAAGATGGCTTGGAAATCTGGTTCGTTAACAATGCCATGAATTGCATGACGAGTTGTGTTTGGGTGCGGCGAAGTAATTACTACTTTGCTACCAACGAGTGCGTTAACCAGAGTTGATTTTCCGGTATTTGGGCGGCCAACAATGGCGACGAAGCCCGATCGGAATTCATTCTCTGTGCTCATTGGCTAATCATCTCATTACATTGGCGCGAGAAATTCCACCGCATCTGCAACTGAAGTCACGATTTCAGCAGCTCGCTCGCCAATTAAGCGATGACAGCCTTCGCTAACAGGTGAAGTAATTGGCCCCGGAATAGCCATAACTGGTCGCATTAATTCTGCGGCATCGCGAGCAGTGCGCAATGAGCCACTACGAAAGGCGGCTTCAACTACTAGCGTCGCATTAGATAGAGCAGCGATTAATCGATTGCGGGTTAGAAAACGCGATGGAATTGCTGGTGTTCCGGGCGTAACTTCACTAACTAGGCATCCGAGTTCAGCAATCTCGGCAAATAATCGCGCATTGCCAGCCGGATAATTTATGTCGATGCCCGCTGCAATTACTGCCACTGTCACACCTTCGGCAATGAGTGCTCCTTTATGAGCGGCAGCATCTATGCCATATGCACCACCACTAATAATTGCCCAATCGCGATCAACAAAACCAGCAGCAAAATCTTGTGCGATTCGAACCCCATACTGTGTTGGGTTTCGAGTTCCTACAATTGCTAGCGAGTTGCCAGTTAAATATCTTGGATCACCTTTAACCACTAACCCAATGGGCGGTGCCGCTAAATCATTTACTGATTCTGGCCAGGTTGCATCTTGTGGTGTTAAAAAAGTGGCGCCTGCCTGCAAAATCGATTGCAAAAGTTCATCAGCGTTACTAGATTTCAATTTCTCGATGGTGCGAGCGTATTTGATTGGGTCATAGCCTGAGTTAAGCGCTCGATCTAGAACATAGCTAGCGCCGTTACTAAATACCTCGCGCGACCAAAAAGATGATCCGGCTTCAACGGCGGCAAATAACCTAGCTCGGGCAACTAGTTCACTCATAGCTCTACCCCATCACGCAATGCATAAGCTTGTTTCACGTCAGTCAAAGTCGCAATTTCATGTCGATGTAAATCAGCCAGCGTCCAGGCAGTACGAATAACTTTATGTAGACCGCGTGCTGTAATTGTTTCGCGATCAAGTTCATCATGTAAGAAATTCATGGCAGCTCCTTCTGGTTGGTAAGTCGTGCGTAAAGCACGCGATGGAATCTGACTATTTAGTTTCCAACTCTCATGAGCAAAACGTTTAGCCGCAATCTCTCGTGCTGCAATAACTCGCGCTCTAATGACAGCACTGGACTCGCCTAATTCATTCTGCGCCATCTCGATACGGCTTACTGGGTCAACAATTACTCGCAGATCAATGCGATCAAGCAACGGTCCAGATAATTTTCCTAAGTATCGACGCACCTGTTGCGAAGTACATGTGCAGTTGCGCCCCCGACCAGAGAACTTGCCACATGGACAAGGGTTTGCAGCTAGAACAAGTAAGAACTGCGCGGGAAAAGTTAAGTTGCCAATACTGCGAGCTATCGTGATTTCACCGGATTCCAAAGGTTGCCGCAATGAATCCAAAATGCCAGCGCCACATTCGGGTGCCTCATCAATAAATAGCACACCGTTGTGAGCAAGGGATGAAGCGCCAGGACGAATCACATGTGCGCCGCCGCCAACCATGGCTACTCGAGTTGTTGTGTGATGCGGTGCGACGAAAGGTGCCAATAAAGATTGCGGTGCGCGATTTCCCAACGTGCCGGCAATTGAATGAACAGCGGTAACTTCGAGAGCTTGGGCGATTGATAACTTTGGCAAGATCGTTGGTAAACGTTGCGCGATCATGGTTTTTCCAGCCCCTGGTGGCCCAATTAAAAGTAAATGATGTCCACCAGTTGCTGCAATTTCGGCAGCTAACCGTGCGCGCGGTTGCCCTGCTACGTCAGCAAAATCTAAAAGTCCTTCATCACTTTCGCACTGCAAATCAAGTGGTTCAGCTTCAGCTCGCTCGCCAGTGCGTAACCACCTTAGAACTTCAGCCAAAGTTTGCATTGGAATTATTTCTAAGTCGACCATCAACTTTGCTTCAGCCAAATTTGCCGCTGGAACAACTGCGCGTGTAATGCCAGCCTTTGCCGCCGCTAACAGCGCTGGGAGCGCTCCGCGTACGCTGCGAACTTTCCCGTCGAGTGAAAGTTCACCTAAGAAAACCGTATCTTCGCAATTTGGCAAAGCTTGATTGGCAATTAGCAACGCGACTGCAATTGCTAAATCAAAACTTGGCCCACTCTTTGGCAACCAGGCAGGTGAAAGCGAAACCGTAACTTTGCGATTAGGCCAAAGTTCATTGCTATTGGTTAGCGCCGATCTAACTCGATCACGTGATTCCGAAAGCGCCGCATCTGGCAGACCCAACAAGGTGTAGGCCGGTAACCCGTCGGCGATATCAACTTCGACCGTGACTAAATTTCCGGCTAAGCCTTGTAAGCCAACCCCGAGCGTCATTCCCAATGTCATAGAACGTTCGCACGCAACTCAATTTTGTGCGAACCATCGCTTGCAATCAGAACTGCAATTGCATCGATTTGGTAATCGCACCCGAGGGCACCATTGGTAGCTAACCAAGCCAGCGCCAATCGCTGAATCCGGTGCGCTTTCGCGCTATCTATTGCTTCTAGCGGGTGACCGAATGCTGACGAAGACCTAGTCTTCACTTCGATCATATGAATTAGCCCACTGCGATCTAAGGTAACTAAATCAAGTTCACCTTCGCGGATTCGCCAATTGCGAGCCAATACTTCATCGCCACGATTAAGCAGATATTGCGCTGCAATTTCTTCGCCGGCTGCGCCTGTACTTAGATTTAGACTTTTCTTTTTAACTGTTCTCATAACGCCAGAGGCTATGGAGCGACTCCGACTTAATTAATGAACGCGAGATGCCTTGTGGTTGATAAGAAGCTGTGGTTACTTAATTAGCGCTGCCACATTTGAAAATGAACGACGATGTTCAATGCACGGGCCATTAGCAGTTAGCGATTGGCTGTGGCTGGCAGTGATATAGCCCTTGTGGCCAGCAAAACCATATGCCGGATATTTCTCACCAAGTTGGCGCATGATGCGATCTCGGTAAACTTTTGCCAGAATTGAAGCCGCACTAATTGTGTGAACTACTTGATCGCCTTTCCAAACTGCCAAGTTAGGGAGCGCTAAACCCGCAATTGCATAACCATCTGTTAAAACATAAGCAGGCACAACTTTTAGTGCTTGCACTGCTCGGCGCATGCCATCGAGATTTGCTGCATGCACGCCACGAGCATCAACTTCAGCTGCTGGAATTTCAATGATGCTGTAAGCAATCGAATGCTCAATAACTAAATCAAAGAGTTCTTCGCGTTTATTTTCTTTAATCTCTTTTGAATCTCGTACAGGTGCTAAATCAGGATGGAATGGATCTCTAAGAATTACAGCTGCTACGACTAGTGGGCCAGCACATGCGCCGCGTCCTGCTTCATCAACACCGGCTATCGGTGAGATACCAGCATCAATTAGTAGCTGCTCGATCACCTTCATATTAATTACTTTGTTTTTGTTTTTACCGCTGGTTGATTTAACGCATCAACATTTGGCACTAACGAAATGTTTTTAATTGGCCAGATAACTGCAAGTACGCGACCCGTGACTCGATTTAGTGGCACAAAGCCCTTATTTATATCCTCTTGGTGATAACGAGAATCTGCACTCGCACCACGATGATCGCCCATCACCCAAAGTTTTCCGTTAGGAACAGTTACATCGAAGTTCATATCACTTGGAACATTGCCATCAAAGATGTATGGCTCGTTCATTTCTTTGCCGTTAACTGTGATTTTTCCAGTTGTGGTGCAACAAATTACGTGATCGCCAGCAACGCCAACTACACGCTTAACTAAGTACTGTTTAGCTGGGTTTGGTAGCACGCCAACTGCAACTAGCGCAGCTTTGGCTTTAGCAATCACAAATGGTGAATCACTTATATCGGCTGCTGGTAACCAATTATCTGGATCGCGGAAAACAACTACATCGCCGCGTTTGATGTTATCTGAGATGAAAGGCAGGCGATTAACCGCTACGCGATCATCGATTTGAAGGGTGTTCTCCATCGAACCTGATGGAATAAAGAAAAACTGAACTATAAAAGTTTTAATAAAAAGTGATACGACGAGTGCAACAACAATTAGAAAAGGAAATTCTTGTAAGAAAGA
Organism: uncultured Actinomycetes bacterium; assembly: GCA_903922325.1. Taxonomy (GTDB): domain Bacteria; phylum Actinomycetota; class Actinomycetes; order Nanopelagicales; family Nanopelagicaceae; genus Planktophila. The sequence goes on along the minus strand of CAIXTG010000057.1, from coordinate 517 downwards.
CCGCTTGCGTCTCATCTGCGCAAACCGCGTTTAACTTTAAAAGTTATTCGGCTGGCTTGTCTTCGGCGGCAACAACTTCAGCTTCAACCACAGCTTCTGGAGTCGCAACTTCAGCTGGAACCTCGGACACAGCAACCTCTGCTACTGGCTCGGACACTGCTGGTGCCTCTACTACAGCCTCTGGAATAACGACAGGTTCCGGTGTCGAAAGAATTCCATCGCCGTAACCTTCAACGCCATCGCGCTTTTCGCGAATCTTGGCAGCCTTGCCGCGTAGATCGCGCAAGTAGTAAAGCTTGGCGCGACGTACATCGCCCTTCTTTACTAATTCAATCTTTTCAATAACTGGAGTGTGTACTGGGAAAGTACGCTCAACACCAACACCATAAGAAACCTTGCGGATGGTGAAAGTTTCGCGAACACCATCGCCTTGGCGACGGATTACGATTCCCTGGAAAACCTGAAGACGGCTCTTGTTACCTTCGATAACGCGAACTGAAATCTTGAGCTCATCGCC
>CAIXTG010000056.1 GCA_903922325.1 uncultured Actinomycetes bacterium | reverse complement strand
TTAACTCAGCCGCAAAGTTTAATGCTAGAACAGGTGGCAAATAATGGCCGATTTAAGAATAGATATTGCATCCGAGTTCGTTGGCGCTAAGGCTTTCAAGCAGGCAGACACCGCTACTTCAGCATTAACTAAGCAGGTCAATAAACTTGCTAAACAATATCTAGGTCTTTATGGCGCACAGAAATTGGCTCGCGCTTCCTTTGACGCAGTCAAAGCCTTTGCAGCAGATGACAAAGCCGCTCGCGTATTAGGCAAGACTCTTGACAATTTAGGGCTTGGCTTTGGCAATAATGCAGAAGCAGTTAACAATTATATTTCAGGATTAGAAAAGCAAACTGGAGTGCTTGATGATGAACTGCGCCCGGCAATGGATCGCTTGCTTCGAGCAACTGGAGACATTACTAAATCACAGCAACTTCTCAATCTTGCGCTAGATATTGCCGCGGGTACTGGCAGGAGCGTGGCTCAAGTTTCGCAAAGTCTGCAAAAGGCTTATCTGGGACAAACCGCTGCTCTTGGTCGCTTAGGTGTTGGACTGTCAAAGGTTGAACTAAGTTCATCATCCTTCGAGGAAATCCAAGTAAGACTTTCAGAATTATTTGCAGGACAAGCAAGTCAAGCAGCAGATACTTATTCAGGCTCATTAAACAAGCTGGCAGTTGCATCTAATAACGCTAAAGAAGCAATCGGTCGCGGTTTAGTTGACGCTTTATCTGTTCTGGGTGGTGGCGGTCAAGGTGGACTTCAGAACATTATCAACCTAATCGACAAGGCATCCTCGGGGCTTGAAACCTTTATCCGTCGCTTTGGCGTAGGACTTGCTCAGGCTAAGGCTTTACTATCTGGCAATCTTTCAGAGTTTGCAAGAATTGGTCAAGCAGAAGCCAATCGAGGCAAAGCTGGCTCAGGCATTACCCCTGCAATTGCAGCAGAACTCAAGAAGGCGGCAGCGGAAAAAGCAGCAGTCAAGCGCACTAAAGAACAAAGCGCCATTCTTGCTAAGAACACTAAAGCCATTAAAGAGCAGACAGCTTTACAAAAGGCTGGCACTTTATTCGATATAGAGCAAACAGGCATTATTGCAGCCCTTAAAGGCAAGATAACTGATGATGAGCGCAAGCGCTTAGAGCTGCAACTAGCAATCCTTACTGGCAACACAACCGAGGCGTCTAAACTAGCGGCAACTATTGCCAGAAGCCAAGGCTTAACACAGACTCTAGTTGCTTATTACTCAGGCATTCCAGATGCAAAAAACCCATTCTCGGGCTGGATTAAAACCCTCCTAGATGTAGAGGCAGCTACTAAGCGCCTAGCAGCCGAGAATGCTGCTGTTGCAATGGCAGGAATGACATTCGGTGGTCAAGTAGTAACTCAAGAACAGCTAAACGCCGATCCTGAGTTCTACTCTGGTCTTGCTTTGAGTGACTCTGAGCAAGCCTTAACAGAAGCGCTAAATATGCTAAAGAGTTTAGGCATTGATAGCACAGGTATTGCTCCCACCGTCAATGTCAGCGTAACCCTAGATGGACAAGAATTGACCGACGCTATAACAAATGTCCAGACTAACAATTCATTATCTGGCAAGCAGATACAAATTAACCGCAGATTTGGTTCATTCGCTACGCTATGAGCCTTCCTGCCCAGATATCCGTATCCTTCGACTTTACTAGCGGAGCAACTTTCGGTTATCCGTTTACTATTGGCGATATCAAATACGGCGTATTAGGCACAGGCACTTTAGCCTCGACTACTACTCCAGAACCTACAGTTGATCTAACTCCAGATGTTTATTCGATCAAGATCAGCCGCGGGCGTAATGTTATGCGCGACACTTACGAGGCTGGTCAGGCAACTATCCGAGTGCTAGATCCTCTCAGCTACTTCAACCCGCAGAACACAGCATCGCCTTACTACGGCTTCCTGACTCCGCTGCGCAAGTTGCGTGTATCGGCTACGGTGGGCGGCGTAGGTTACTTCCTATTTTCTGGCTATACGATTGAATACAAGTACACATATCCTCAGAACCAAGAAACTGGCTATGTTGACATTATCTGCACAGATGCTTTCAGACTTATGCAACAGGCAACTGTTACAACCGTTGCAAGTGCCACAGCAGGGCAAGACACAGGCACAAGAATAAGCAAGATACTAGATCAAGTCTCATGGCCGACCTCGATGCGTACTATCGACACCGGCAACACAACCTGCCAAGCCGATCCTGGCACTTCTCGCACTTCCCTTGATGCACTAAAGAACGCGGAGTTTTCAGAGCAGGGCGCGTTTTATATCAACTCAGAAGGCACAGCAGTTTTCCTAAACCGCACAAATGTCATCAAGAAGTACGGTGAAACTCCAATTGAGTTTAATCAAACTACTGGCATCCCGTATACTGATCTCCGCTTCAGTTTTGACGATAAACTAATTATCAACAGCGCTGGAATGACTATTGTCGGTGGTACTCAGCAAGTCTCAGAGAATGCAATTTCGATCGCCAAGTATTTCTCTCACCAATTAAACGAGTCGAACCTAGTAGCCCAGACCGATGCAGACGCTTTAAACATTGCCAAAATCTATGTGGCAACTAGAGCCGAGACTACGATCCGCATTGACGCGATGACAGTTGATCTGCTCGACCCAGATGTACCAACTGCCACAATGCTGGACTTGGATTATTTCAGCAATTTAAAAATTACCAATGTTCAGCCAGATGGCTCTACGATCGTTAAAACACTACAAGCGCAAGGACTGGACTGGAATATAACGCCTAATTCCATGAAGGTAACTGTGACAACACTTGAACCTATAGTCGAAGGCTTCATCATAGGCTCGTCTATATCGGGTATAATCGGCACTAACATAATGGCGTACTAGGAGAATATAAATGGCAACAGGCTTTCCAGCAGCTACAGGCGATGTCCTAAGCGCAGCAATGTTTAACGGGCTAGTAGCGTTTACGCTCAACGCCCAGACTGGCACAACTTACACAACAGTCTTGGCTGACTCTTATCAGACTTTGATCACTCAGAGCAATGCCTCAGCAAACGCGATCAAGATTCCTACAAACGCTTCTGTGGCGCATCCGATCGGCACAGTTATTACTGTCCTAAACATAGGCGCTGGAGTCTGCACGATCTCAGCAGTAACAAGCGGCACAACCACAGTTCTTTCAGCGGGTGCAACTGCGGCTGCACCAACCCTTGCACAGTACAAGTCAGCAGCAATAATTAAAGTTCTTGCAGACACTTGGTATGTCGTGGGTGCAATAGCCTAATGCTAAACAATATCGCCGCTCTAATTGGGGGCGCAGCGCCCGCGGTGGGCGATTACGAGTCCATCCAGACCTACACCGTTGGTTCAGGTGGCGCAGCCGATATTTCTTTCAGCGCCATTGGTACTGACTGGAAGCACCTACAAATTAGAGGCATAAGCCGATCAACAGACTCAGCCGCTTATACTCAAACTAAATTAACAATTAACGGCGTTACTACTAACTACACCTTGCACCAACTATTCGCTGACGGCGGCGGTACTGCAACCGCTTATGGCACAACTGGACAAGCCAGCACACAGTTTGAGGCTATGACGGCAGACACCGCAACTGCCAGCATTTACGGCGCAACAATAATAGACATCTTGGACTACCAGTCAGTCAATAAATATAAGACCTTCCGCATCTTGGCTGGTTACGATGCCAACGGTTCAGGGCGTATGGCTTTGACTTCAGGTATGACAACCACAAACACCAACGCGGTTACTTCGGTGACGCTAACTCCGCGCTTTGGCAACTTTAAGCAATACTCATCCTTCGCTCTGTATGGGATTAAATAATGGCTAAAACTTATGAACCGATAGCGACTACAACAGTTACAAGTGCAGTGGCATCAGTAACTTTTAGCAGCATTAGCTCTGCTTATACTGATTTAGTTCTGGTTGCTAATTATTGGGATACAGAAACGGGAAACGACTCCCGTTGCTATGTGCAGGTTGGTAATGGTTCTGTAGATACAGCCACCAATTATTCAACTACAGCAATCTTAGGAAATGGAACAACTGCATCAAGTGTAAGAAATTCTACCCGCGCTCAATTTGATGATTACAGTGGCGGGGCAAATAATGCTTCAACTGCCACTGCGTTAAATATCTATCAGTTCCTCAATTATTCTAATACCACAACATATAAAACAGTGCTTTACCGTCAAAATAATTTAGATTCAGCGGTAGTTGATTATGGTACTTCAGCAGTGGTTGGTCTATGGCGTTCAACTTCCGCAATAAATACAATTAAAATAATGCCGAGAACTGGCACAACCAATATCCGCAGCGGCGCGGTCTTTACCCTATACGGAATTAAGGCGGCATAATGGCTACTTATATTCAGATCGCAACCGCTACTGGTACTGGGTCATCTTCAAGTCTTACTTTTAGTTCTATACCTGCTACCTATACAGACTTATTAGTTAAGTTTTCTTTGCGTTCCGATACCACAGGCTTGACCAATTTCAACATAACAGTAAACTCAACAAATCCAACTCAAAGAAATTTAGAAGGATTTTCAACATCTGCGCCTACTTCAGACACCGTGACCTATAACTATGCACCCGCTTCTGGAATTACAGCATCTACTTATAGCAATGGTGAATTATATATTCCAAGCTATCTTTCATCTAACAGTAAAAGTGTGAGCCTAGATAACACATCTGAAAACAACGCAACAGGCAGCAACCGATTAGAACTAACAGCCAAACTTTATTCTTCCGCAACTTCAGCAATTACTACAATCAGCATTACAGATATTTATGGAAATTGGACAAACTTATCCACCGCTTATCTATACGGCATATCCAAATCATAAGGAGATAAAATGGCAGACACAAAGATAATCGTTAATTGCGAGACAGGCGAAGTTACAGAATTAGAACTAACCGCCGAGGAAGTTAAGCAACGCGAGGCAGATGCTATTGCTTATGCAAAGGCTAAAGCCGATGAGGAGCAAGCAGCGGCAGAAAAGGCTGAGGCTAAGGCTGCTATTGCAGAGCGCTTAGGACTAACCGATGCTGAGCTGGCTCTATTACTTGGATGAAACCAACACTATCTAAAGCCGCTCAACAGTTAAGAGAGCAGTTCGATGACACCTTCCCAGATCGCGATCGGCGTTCCGATGGTTGGATCGGTGACGCACGCCATTCATCGCGCCCTAGTGATCACAACCCTGATCCAAAGACTGGGGTGGTTAGAGCAACGGACACAGATCGAGATGTCCATAAGAGCGGCAAGCCCGACCTCATGCCGGATATTGCTGATCAAATTAGACTCGCAGCCAAAGCCGGTGACAAGCGCATTGCCTATGTCATATTCAATGGCAGAATTGCATCATCTCGCTTGGGCTGGCGCTGGAGAAAATATACGGGAAGCAATCCGCACAACCATCATTGCCATGTATCTTTCACTTCTAAGGGTGATGAGGATGGTTCGTTCTTTCAAATCCCACTACTAGGAGCAAACAAATGACAGAGATGATCTACGCCTTTCTCGCCCTTGCAGCGATCCCAGCGATCCGAGCAGCGATCAAGTCTTATCGAGCAAAAAAGGCAATCCGCGATGTGATCGTTGATGCTGTAGAAGCAGCGGTTGATGAAATTGACAACGATAAGAAATGAACGCACAGGATTACGCTGCCATTGCAGTAGCGATCGTGACGGTTCTGGGTGGTGTAACTGCGATGTTGCAGTTCTTGGTTCGTCATTATTTAGCGGAGTTGAAGCCAAATAGCGGCTCATCTATGAAAGACTCAATAAATCGTTTAGAGACACGCGTGGATAAAATCTACGAAATCCTTTGCGATAAGTCACAATAAGATCATGGCGCGTAAGAAGGTTATTGACCTCGATACATACACAGCTCTAGATGCTTGGGCTATCAGTCTCCAAGAGATGTATAGAGCGCTTCGTCGCTCTGGCTTTGAAGTCGATCTTGCACTTGCAGTCATAGTAGAACCTTCGGCTTATCCAGACTGGATACTTCCTAAGCCTGACCTAATCCCGCACACTTGGGATGATGACGATGACGAGGAATAACAATGAAAAGAACTGTAATCGTTCCCGATCTACAAGTTCCTTATCACGATGAAGTAGCAGTAAGAAATGTTGCATCTTTTATTAAGGCATACCGCCCAGATAGCGTCATTACTCTGGGAGATGAAATCGATCTCCCACAGATCAGTAGATGGTCAGATGGAACGCCGGGATGGTACGAGCAAACACTAGCTGAAGATCGAGACACAGCGGTTGAAGTTCTTTGGTCGCTAGTCGAGCATGCCAAAGAAGCCCACATGATCCGCTCTAACCATACGGATCGTCTTTACAATGTAATAATGAAGAAGATCCCAGCGTTTCTGGCATTGCCAGAGTTACGCTTTGAGCGCTTTATGCGCTTGGATGAACTAGGTATTACCTATCATAAGAAACCTTACGCCTTCTCTAAGGGCTGGGTAGCAGTGCATGGTGACGAGCAGGGCATCAACCCTAATGCGGGTCTTACAGCCCTTGGAGCAGCCCGTAGGCATGGTCTAAGCGTTATATGCGGACACACACACAGAGCAGGCCAGTCGGCCTTTACAGAGGCTTCAGGGGGCAAAATAGGGCGCATCCTGCGAGGTGTTGAAGGTGGTCACTTAATGGATGTGCGCAAGGCTGGTTATACCAAGGGAACTATGAACTGGCAGCAAGCTTTTATTATCGTTGAGGACACTCAAGTAACCTTGATCAACCTAGAGAAAGATGGCACTTTCGTAGTGGCTGGAAGGCGCTATGGCAGGGCTCGATGACTTTCCCGACATCAGACGCTCAATAGATGATGCAGTTGATGACGCAGAATTGTTACCGTTTCGTTATCAGAAAAGGCTAGACATACGCTAGGACAGGCGTATTGTTCTCTTTGTGGAAGCGAGAAGGGCTCGCAGAAACGAAAGGGTAAATACAATGGCAACAAAAATCAAGGAAATCAGAACTGAGGTCATATTTAGTGATGACCAGACAACTGCCTGTATAAGCGGTTTTTACAATGATGAATTGGTTATCCAAGAAATCGTTACACTAGAAACACCTACACATTCATATTCTGCGGCCAAGTTCATTCCAGCGATTCGCAACAAGGTGCGTAAGGCGGTGGGCATCTAATGAGCCTTTTACAGATTATCATTCTAAGCAGCTGGTTATTGTTGTTCTTTATGGGGTACAAGATTGGTCACAGAGACGGTTATATCGTTGGCCGCAGAGCAGTACGCAAGCACTATGAAAGCATCGAGAAGGTGCGAGTATGAAGCATGCTGAAATCCTACAAAGTGCAACGGATTTATATCAGGAGCGAGGAATGCATTACGGTCATCCATCTGACAACATGGCAAGAGCAGCAAGGCTTATCAGCGCCTACCTTGAAATGCCGGTTGAGGATTATCAAGTGGCAGTCATACTCTCACTCGTCAAGATCGCAAGAAGCATCGAGGACAGCCAAAAGATCGACACTTGGATCGACGGCGCTAGTTACCTTGCCATCGCTGGACAATTAGCCACAGAGGAGAATGAACTTTATGTTTAATCTAGATGATTACGAGACAGTTGAAGAACGCTTAATTAAGTTCTGGAAGGAACATCCTGATGGTCGAATTAGCACTACTTTGGTTGAGTCAACGCTTCAGCGATTTATTGTTCAAGCTTCTGTCTTTCGAACTGAAGTGGATGTACACCCTTGGACAACTGGCTATGCAGAGGAAACTGTCTCCACGCGAGGAGTTAATTCTACATCGGCGCTTGAGAACTGCGAAACGAGTGCGATTGGTCGTGCATTGGCTAACGCAGGCTATGTTACGAAAGGCAAACGCCCTAGCCGCGAGGAGATGTCTAAAGTCAAAGCAGCAGAGCCTAAAGGATTTACAGAGAAATTAAACGACAAGATTATTATGCCGGTCGAAGATGATCCTTGGACTGTCAAAACTGTAGCACCTACACCAACGGCTGCCGAGGCTGTGTCATTAGTCCAAGATGTATTAGGTGGGTCAAAGATCGATGATGACATTCCTACCTGCCAGCATGGTGTTATGGCTTTTAGCGAAGGCGTATCAAAGAAGAATAACAAGCCTTGGGCGCAGTTTAGATGTCAAAACCCGGCAGGTGGATTCTTGGAGAAATGTGAACCTGTTTGGTTAGAGATTAATAAAGACGGCAAATGGGTTAAGCAAAGGAGCCGAGGATGAGACACTACATAAATCCAGTAGCAGATTACATTTTTACTGCTTTTGCTGGCGTAGATAACTGCGATTACTGCGACAGTTTTACTCATGTCAATGAATGGAATAGACCAGACGGCGGGTTCGTGTTGGTCTGCAATAATTGTGAATATAAAAAACGCTTCCCAGAGATTAGGGCATAGATATGAGTCACTTACAGTTCTTGAACCAAGACGGAGAATGGGAGAAGTTCCCAACCGATGATGAATTATATGAGAAGGCGCGCCAGCGAGAGATGCTAGATGCGCTCCAAGTTAGGATAATCTGTCACTTATGCAACGAGCCAGTTCCAACAACAGAGTTATCATTCTGGGTAGCGGGTCAAATCCTTACCTGGTCATGCAACAAGTGTCACGCAGTTAATGAGTCAAAGCCGCAAGCATAGAGGCTTCCGCACAGAGCGGGTAGTCGCAGAGTATCTGAAGCGCTGGTGGGAAGGCGCAACAGTAGGTCGAGGGTCTGGGCGTGACATTCTCAATGTCCCGTTCGACTGCGAGGTAAAAGCGCGCACAGGACTCGATGTAGTAGGAACACTCCGCCAGATCGAAGCCAGGACAGATGAAAGCGGCTTATTGGGGTTCGCTTGCTTTCGTCTCAATGGTCAAGGTGAAAAGCCTGAGGAATATGTAGCAATGCTACGCCTTGGCGATCTGGTGGAGTTACTACGAGCTGCGGGTTATGAGAATCGTAGAGATACAGTTAAAGAGTCAGATATCCGCCGGTGCGGACAATGCGGAGAATGGACAATCAATGATCCCTGTAATTGGTGTGAGGCTCAGTAATGCCTGTATATGAGTGGGAATGCACAAATACTGATCGATGTGAGAGTAACACTCGTTATGAAAAGGAGTTTCCGATAAATGCTGATCAAGAACTCGAGTGCCCGTTATGCCATGAACCGATGCGCAAGATTTACAGCTCTTTCGGGATCTCGTTTAAGGGAACTGGCTTCTATTCTACGGATAAGTAGTTATCAACACCTGTGGATAAAAATGGGGCAATCCTTCACTTCACGCTTACGACACGCCGATCACCTGTTGAAACTTGACTCGTCTGATAAACTCTTAGCAAGAGCCCATCAAGGGCTCACGCCGCGACTGAAAGGCGCATCGCGGTGGGTTGCTAAAGTTTCCCTGGGAGTCCTATGTCTGAGTGGGACTCAGCCCGCTGTGGCGTCAATAGATGCAACCAAAGCATTAGCAGATTACCAATTAACTGATAAGCAATATAAATGTCATAACGAGATAATCTATCGAGAGTCAAGATGGCAGATAGATGCAGTTAATGGATCACATTATGGTTACTATCAAATGCGTAATAAGCACATTAAAGGCAAGAGTTATGACTATCAGTTCTGGATGTATTGGTATTATGTAGCAGGTAGATATGGGATCACTCAGTATGATGAGCCTAACTATTGTGTAGCTCTACATCATCTTAAGACTAGAGGTTGGCAATGAGTAAGTGTGTATGCACAGATGAGCCACCTTATGAGGAATGCAGCGAACACAATGGCTAAGCGTGGTGATCCTCGATTAAGTAGAGACTATAAAGCCTTTAGGTTAAAGGTGCTAGCAAGAGACCAATGGTCTTGCTTCTACTGCCACCAACCGGCAACAACTGTTGATCATATAATCCCAGTTAGCAAAGCACCTGACTTAGTAGTTAACTTTGACAACGCAGTTAGTTGTTGTGTCAGTTGCAACAGCAGCAAGGGATCACGCAATCAGGCGGCTTTTTTAGGTAAGAAGGCTACCCCCCCTGTCTTTTCTTCCTTCCTCTCTCCAATGCGGTCGGAAATAGCCCAGGACAGTCCATTCACAGCCAAACCAGTCCAGGATTAACCCGATGGCAGCCAAGAGATCCCAAGCGCTACGAGGGGCAACCGAGCCAAGGCTTCACAGTCCTTACCTCAAGGGCAAATCTAAAGTCGATGATGTAATTGAGTTAGCCAATCTCATAGAGCTGCCTTTATTACCTTGGCAGGAGTTCGTACTGCGAGATATGCTCAGAATCGATTCTAAGGGCAACTGGGTGCGCAAGACGAACCTAATCCTTGTTGCTAGGCAGAATGGCAAGACTCATCTAACAAGAATGCTCAT
>CAIXTG010000055.1 GCA_903922325.1 uncultured Actinomycetes bacterium | reverse complement strand
GGAACATCTAATTGCAGATCTCTAATCATCTTGGCAATTAGGTAATCTTTATTTAACTCCGTGCTTTCGCCAAAGACGGATAGCGGGTTTGAAGAGTAGGCCTGGAGATTGTAGGCAAAAAAACTTGCCCCGAAAACAATCACCATCATCATTCCTAGGCGACGAGAAATGTACGCGAACAAAGTATCTCCCTACCTATCACAGCCTTGGTTTGCACATATTTTGTGCGCTTTTAAAAAAAGAATTCAACATAAGTTAAGAAGTTGGGATGCCCCGCAGGGCATCCCAACTTCTTAATTACTTACTGCTTTTGATCGTTCTTAGTATGACCAATCGAAGAAGTTCCAAGTGATTACTGATCCAAGTGGTGCTGGATCAATACCCTTTAGATCTTTGCTATATGCAGCGATGGTTGGGTTTGCATAGAGCGGTAAGCCCCAAGCATTTTCGATGATGATCTTGTCAGCCGCAAGACGCTTTGCTGTGACTTCCTTTTGAGTAAGGATGTCACCTTCAAGGCTCTTTAGGATGGCGTCTAGCTTGTCATCGGCCCAACCAAAGACGTTATTTGAACCGTCTGATCGGTAGTTGCCAGATGAGTTAGATTGGCTAATTGCGGTTAAGGCATAGCCGTACATGAATATGTCGTACTTTGAGTTTCTATTATCGCGAAGACCAAATAGATCAGCACTCGCATAATCTGTAACATCAAAGCCAGCCTTTGCAACTTCAGCAATAACCAACTTGGCGATTGCATTACGCAAAGTTGTATTTGCGTGAGCAAAGGTCAACTTAACTGGAGCATTTGTTGCAGATGCTGTTGGGTAGTGTTTCTGAACAAGAGCCAACGCCTTTGCTGTGCGCTGAGCTTGAGTACCTTCTGAGTACTCAGCTACGCCAGATGCCGCTGTATTAGCCTTGTATTCAGCAGTTCCATAGAACGAGAATTGCGTATCTAGTGGTGCTGCATCTGACTTAACTGGCTTAATGAGTGTGTCGACAATTTGTTGACGAGGTGTCGCAAGCAAGAATGCCTTACGAAGATCCTTCGCCTTCTGAGAATTACCAGCGAAAGGACCGGTGTAAGTATCTTTCTCACCCGCTGCGTTCGAGACACGAAGATCTAAGTGTGAGTATGCACCCGCACCGATCTTGGTAATTGTCTTGACGTTTGGCATTGCCTCAAGAGTCAATCGGTCATTAGCTGTTGGAAGTGTGTTGTAGTAAACGTCGATATCACCGTTACGCAGCGCTTGAACAGCTGCTGTGTTGTCAGTGATGATCTTGATTACAACAGTATTAATTGGGTTAACAGTCTTCATGGCTGGACCTGATGAGTACTTAGGGTTTCTCACCAAAGTCATTGAGCTGCCGTAAGTAAACTTATCAACGATAAAACCACCGTTGCTGATTAGCAGAAGTGGATTAGTTGAAGAGTCAACCTTTGTAACGTCATAACCTGTTGACCAGACTTTACCCATTGCCTTCATACGATCTGTGCTCTTGGCACGAAAAACGCGAAGGAAGTTGGCTTGTGCAGCTTGGTTTACTGCAGATGACTGCAGACTCTTCTTACCTTCTGACATTAGTACAAGTGAATGTACTGGAGATGGTCCGGGGGCTAGGAGCTCCCAATCTGGAAGTGGCTTATCAAATTTAACAGTCAAGCTCATTTTGTCTGAGCTAATTGATGGCAAACCAACTACGTGATCAGCATATGAGCCGCCGTAGCATCCGCTATCAAATGCTGGAACAACTTTCTTATCAACTGGATCACCGAGACCTGCATCCTTTGAATATTGGTCAGAGCAGACCACGTGTGTAAGAAGAAGGTCGATCGCATTGATTGGAGTTCCATCAGACCACTGTTGCCCCTTGGCAACTGTGTACTTAATCTGGAAGTCTTTTGCAGCCTTCTTGATAATTGCCATTGATCCGAACTTGGTATTCATAACTAGTTCAGCATCTGAGTTGTAATAAGTGAAACCCATTCCAGTTAATGATCCAACTGTTGAGTTATATGAAGTGTTGCCATCAGCAGTTCCTGAGTTTAAGGATGTGATGTCACCGGTTGATAGTAAAGTTACTGTTGATTGAGTCGCGGCCTGTGCTGGGGTTATTACACCTGCAGAAAGGCTAGCAACCACTAACGCTGTGGTTGCCGTAGCAGCCATTGCGCGTAATGCCAGTTTTGCTTTCATACTTTTCTCTCCCTTTAGTTTTACCCCGATCGGTGGCACTTAAAATCTCTGACGAGAAAAGTGGACTCCAAATCAAGAATTCCGAAAATCTTAAAGTATTAGTAGCCCTTTATCTACCCCAAGTTCATCTGTTATTAAAACGTGATATTTGCAATCACTTTGTCTTCCGGCGTTACAGTTGTCTTGAGACACCTATCTATGAGACAAAATCCAGCACAAATTGGCTCAGCCTTACGTACTTGGCAATCGAAAAAGACTGAGGACTAACTCAGAGCCAAAGTCGCAGCTCTACATTTCCAGCGAACTCCACCCTGCTAATCTTTTTTGGTGGCTGACTTGATTCCTATTTATTCAATCTCAAAGCCATTTCTGGCACAAGCCGTTATCGCCCTTGATGTGCCCCTCGATGCCCAAGTTGGAATGTTCGTTCCAGATCTTCTTGACTGTTACAAAAGCCGAGTTCTTGCTGAGCTCTTAAATCACACTTCGGGTTTGGATGATTACGGTGATATGCCCGAGTACCGGCAAGCAGTCAAAGACGGTAATCCTGCATGGGATCGTGAATTCCTTCTCGCTTTAGCTTCAAAGCGAAATCATGTGAATCCAGGTTTTAGATATTCAAATATTGGATATCTACTTTTAGTTTTGTTAATTGAGAGAGAAACTCAACTCCCATATTTTGAAGCCATCACAAAATTAGTTTTGAGCCCATTAGAGATTAAGGGATTTAAACCGTGGCTATTTAGACATTCAAGTATTCCTGATTACGATCCGAATTGGGTTTACTCTGGAACATTTCTTGGTGATCCTGAATTAATTGCACCATCACTTTTAAAATTAGCCAGATATCGAGATGAATCGATTGGCTTGAATGCTGGCATAACCCCAGTGTCACACCCCAATACCGGATTTGAGCAGCCAGGTTATGGTCTTGGGTTTATAACTGATGGCGGTTGGTCTAATTCTGTCCCCCGATTTGTCGGACATGGTGGCGGAGGTCCTGGATTTAGTTTGATGGCTCTTGTGAATACCTCTAACTGGAAGTCAGGGCTTGAATATTCAACGGAAGATTTTGACGCTAGTCAGGCTATTACTAAATTGATTAAAAAAATTGGTGATTAGCCGTACTTTTTGATTTGAAAACATTTAAAGGTTTGGCAGACATATCCACTATTCAAGGGTTCGAACTACAGTCAAGGTTTGGATATGGAACTCAGATTCACTTACATAAGTGGGTTGTGAGGGACTCGAACCTCCGACCCGGTGATTAAAAGTCAAAAGTTCATTAAGTTGCTTAGCAATCGGTCGAGTCAACCGTGAACTTTAAAAGATTTAGATCACCTTGCTTTGTGTAAACCCAATTACTTGTTAACTCTTGGAACAGTTTTGTGCCTAAACCAGCACTTTTGGAAGTCATGCCAGAACCGTCAGAAAGTATTTCAAAGTTTAGAGCTGTTGCAGTACGAGAACCAGCGACCAAAATATTACTTGCCTTGGCATGACGAATTGCATTTGAAACTCCCTCATCAATTAAAGCTATGACGTCATTTAGTATCGAAGTTTCTAAATCATCAATCCAATCTAGTCTTATTTGAACTTCAGCGATTCCTCGCCAGCCCGAAGATATTTTCTCTAATCTGGCTCGTGGCGAAGATTTTCTTGATTCTGAAACTCGAGCATGATCTTGGTTAAGAATATCTACCGTGCTTCTTAGGGCGTGATTAGCTAAGTTCGCATCTCCAGATTCAATGGCACTTTCTAGAAGCAAACTAGTGGCGATTAATCCAGCCTGTAATTCGCCATGAAGATACCGGGCAAGATCGATATCTCTAGCCGCAGTATGTTCGGAGTCAGAAAAAGAAAACATATTTTTTCCTTGAGCAATTCGTTCCAAGTTTTCAAGCACGGCAGTTCTTTGGTGTCTTAACAATTCATATAAATTGAAGCCTAGCAAAATAGCAACATGGCAACTACTTAGGAATAATTGGTAGAAAAGTTTTGCAACATCACTCTCTATCCAGAAAAGCCCCTGAGGTAGCAAGTACACAATTGTTAATAACGGGATTACAAAGCTGGCAACGATTATCAGAATATTTGTTGACTTGCGACTCAAAAGCCCATTCTTAGAGAGAATTTCAAACATTGCGAAAATCAAAAAGTTGCAGATAGTTGCAATCAGAGTTTCTACAGCCGAGAACCGCCAGCCCTGAGAGCCATTTAGCCCGATGAAAATATAGGGAGCAAACAGCAAACAAGCTGCTGGAACCTTTAACTTTTGCTCTAAGAGAGAGACTTTAACCAGTTCTGATACTGAAAGTTTAGGTGGTGAAAGAGTGGCCCCGTTCCACAACTCGGCACTAGCTGGCCTTAACTTATTCTTTATTAGGTCCTGAATCTTGCTCGCTTGAAGCACATAGTTAATTCTGGCTGTTGAATGATTTAAAACATCTTCTATTTCTTTGGCCAAACCCGACGCGAGTGATTGGAGTTGAATTATTAGCTGCCCGTCACGCGCTTCAACTGAATAGTTCTTCTGTTTTCCTGAAGATGTTTGCTCCTTACGCATTGAACGCACGAAAATAGCCTCAAATTCCTGCTGAAATTGGCGCCGAGATTCCACGAAAAGCGCAAGGCCGATAAACCATAAAGGCAGGGAAATCATAGAGTTAAACACTTTGTATAGCGAAGAAACCTTAGGCTCTAATTCAAGAACTTCAAGACCAAAATGTATGGCTATTCCGCGGACCGCTCCAAGAATAAGAAGTACGCATAATTCAGTTTTCCAACTGTTTACTTTAGAAGTAAAGAAAATAGCCATCGCTATAAAAGGCGCTATCGATGCATGAGCTATTAGTGAGAGAAGGAACCATTCAAAGTAATCATTCGAACCCGTGCTTGCATGATCACTTGATAGCAATAAAACTGTTACATCAATTGGAAAAGTTAAAAAGAAGAGCCTCCATGAAAGCCATGGCGTTCTTTTCACCTAAATACCTTGTCCCTTATTTTCAAAATACGCTCGCACTATTTGCACTCGCATATTTGAATCGGCCGATTTAGGGATACCTAAGTTTTTAGAAATTCGATTAATTGACTTATCAATAGCTTGTTCAGAAACGCCACGATTTCGGGCAATCTCCGAAGTACTCAAACCGGCTGCTACATCCTTCAAGATCTCAATTTGTACGGATGACATAGAACTAAGTGGCCCGCTTCGCACCCAAGGTAAGGCTCGCTTGGCCAATGGCTTGACTATTGCCAGAGAAATCTGAATGGCGATTTTTGTCGTGGAGTTCATGTCTAGCTTATTTAGAAAGATTGCTCCTTCAGGAAGGCTTGGCATATTCGAGTTGATCAATCTTGGGTCTTTGTAAGTTGTCAGAAAGACGATACCAATTTTGGGATTGTTTTCTCGTAAAGCAATTGCCACATCAATGCCAGATGCACCAACACCAAGATCTAAATCTAGAATTGCTACTTGCGGATCATGTTTGTCTTGGGCTTCGATCGCATCAAAAGCGGTTCCAACTCGAGCTCGCACGTCAAAGCCATGAAGCGTTAAAGCATCACCCAAAGTAGCTCGCGTAAATGGGTCGTCTTCTACCAGAATCAGACGTGCATTTTTCACTAGATAATGATGACAGCAATCAGCGTTCTATTTAAGTTTTCGAGCAAATCAACGCTCAAATAGGTTGTTTATTCCAACCCCGATTAGTTGTTTATTCCAACCCTTAACAAGGATTCCACTTACTTTACCCCGATCATTCGAAGTATGAATATTGGGGAGACACTGTTGAAAATTAGAGCTAAGAAACTTCGATTCTTTGACTGTGCTCAAAGCCCACGGTTGCGCATTACAAAAAGTATTAGCGCAGCCCTTTCATTTTTGCTGCTAACTACATTCATTTCATTTGGGATTTCGCCATCGGCGAATGCAGCAAATGATTGGACCTCGCGAACCCCCGCCGCCAATGTAGGTTGGTTAGAGGTCGCCTACGGTAATGGTCTCTGGGTTGCAGTCGGTGACAATGCAGTAATGACTTCAACTAATGGCATCACTTGGACCTCGCGAACTCCCGCCGCCAACAACTTGTGGAACAGCGTCGCCTACGGGAATAATCTGTGGGTTGCGGTAGCCAGATCCGGGACGGGTAACCGAGTAATGACTTCACCTGATGGGATCACATGGACCAGCCAAACCCCAGCCGCCAATGTAGGTTGGATAGATGTCGCCTACGGTAATGGTCTCTGGGTTGCAGTCGGCAACAACGCAGTAATGACTTCACCAGATGGCATTAACTGGACTAGCCAAACCTCCGCTTCCGATGTCGGTTGGTACGATCTTGCCTACGGCAATAGTCTTTGGGTAGCAGTCGGCAACAACGCGGTAATGACTTCGCCTGATGGAATCACTTGGACTAGCAGAACTCCTGCCACCTTAACCATATGGGGAAGTGTCGCCTATGGCAACGGAATCTTTGTCGCAGTTGCTGCCAACGGAAGTGTGGAAAATCGAGTAATGACTTCACCCGATGGCATTATTTGGAATAGCCGAACTGCAGCCGCCGCAAATCCGTGGAGCAGTGTCGCCTACGGTAACGGTCAATTTGTTGCAGTCGCCTTTTCCGGCGCAGGCAACCGAGTAATGACTTCACCTGATGGCATAACTTGGACCATTCGTAACTCCGCTTCCGATAGCTCTTGGCTAAGCGTCGCCTACGGTAATGGTCTCTGGGTTGCGGTCGCGGAAAATGCAGTAATGACCCGTGCAGCTGCACTACCTGATGGCTCTTATAAGTGCTCAGATGGCGTGAAAGATGGTGGTTCACCTTCTTACACAATCACAGATGACGTAGTAACTGATGGATCCGCTTGTACTGGCGCAGTGGTAATTCCTACAGGAGTGACAGGGATCGGTGCTGAAGCCTTTAAGGTTTTTGCTGGCGGTCCAGTGATTACTGGTATCACCATTCCTAACACGGTTACAAGTATTGGTCGAGCTGCATTTGAGGATCAGATTGCGTTGTCTTCTCTGACAATCCCTAGCTCTGTTACAAGTATTGGTGCCGATGCCTTTTGGGGCGCGATATTACTCACTACTCTTTCCATTCCCGACTCTGTAACCAGTATTGGCAGAGCTGCTTTAGCCGGCACATCGGCTTTAACCTCATTTACAGTCGGTTCTGGAAATCCTAACTACAGCTCTGCAGGCGGAGTTGTCTTTAATAAGAATAAGACTGAGTTAATTCAGTATCCAATCGGGAACACAGCAACTTCGTACACTATTCCTAACACTGTCTTGAGTATTAGTGACTTCGCATTCAACAGAGCAACGTCATTGACGACTCTAACCATTCCAGACTCTGTTCAAAGTATCGGTGCCAACTCTTTTTCAGATATGCAATCACTGACAACTCTTACCATTCCCAACTCTGTTACCAGTATTGGTTTCGCCGCTTTCTCCAACCTTAGCTCTATGACAGAGTTAACTATTTCGAACACTCTCACCAGTATTAGCGACCAAGCATTTTGGGGCGCTGATTCACTATTAAGTTTGTCTATTCCTAACTCCGTTATAAGTATTGGCCAGGGATCCTTTCAAAACCCGAGGTCACTAATATCTCTGTCAATTCCAAACTCTGTTCAAAGTATTGGCCCTGAAGCTTTTCAAAGCGCTTCTTTGCTCGCAACACTGACTATCCCTAACTCTGTCACCAGTATTGGTTACAGCGCTTTCGGCAACGCCAGATCACTCACAACGTTATCAATCCCTAACTCTGTCACCACTATTGGAAGCACTGCATTCGCCGCCACCACATCGCTCACAACTCTGACAATCCCTAACTCTGTCACCAGTATTGGTGCCGGTACTTTCGCTGGTACAACGTCTCTGACCCAATACACATACTGCGGAACGGCACTGTCACAAGCTCAACTCGATGATGCTTACCTAAATGGCAAAACGCGAATAAGTCTTTGTTCAATCACCGCACCAGGTGCACCAACGATTGGTACCGCAACTGCAACCGGTAAACGCAGCGCAACCATTAGCTTTACGGCCCCTGCTTCAAATGGTGGCTCTGTGATTACTTCGTATACAGCTACCTCAGCTCCTGGTGGAATCACGAAGACACTTAACCAAGCCGGTGGCGGAACATTTACATTCGACACTCTGCAACCTGATTTGAAGAATAATACTTTTGTTTGAACTTACCAGCTCGTCATAGGAGAAGTTTCTCTTTAGATTTGCCAGCACCTCCATCCAGGACATTGACTTGAGAATAGTATTGTGAAAGTCGCCGTGTCGTCGGTT
>CAIXTG010000054.1 GCA_903922325.1 uncultured Actinomycetes bacterium | reverse complement strand
GTCACTGACTGAATCTGGTAATACGTGCAGATTTTCTTTTGGCAAAGTTAGATAAGAAGCAAAAGTTCCTGGCGCAGTTAACCCTAAGAATTTATATTCGCTGCAAGCACTTGGTCGCCCGGCTAAACAAAGTTCGCAAATACGACAACTAATTGCTGGGTCAATGGCAACGCGTTGACCGGTTGAAACTATTTGACCGACAGCATCATGGCCAAGAACAACCGGCATGAATCCCCAGTCAGCTTCATAGAGATGTAGATCTGTTCCGCAGACTCCGGCAGTAATGATTTTTACTAACTCTTCACCTGATTGCGCTGTTGGAATTTCGGCAGCTGTAATGCAGATCTGCCCCAATTTGAATAGCGTTGGGATTGTTCCACCAGCGATAACAGTCATAGCCTTGATTTTATTGGGTAATTGACCCACATGGCTATGAGGTTTACGCTTCTAAAAATTACAAACACAGGAGCCCTAATGATTGAGATCGGCGTTGTTAACGAACCATCAGCTGGATTTACAGCTCCCAATGCCAAGCGCCTTGAAGATATGGGCTTTGATTACTTATTAACTCCTGATACCCAGAATTTGTCAGCAGATCCATATGGGCAACTTTCACTTGCTGCTGCCGTAACTAAAACAATCAAATTAGGTACTGGTGTTACTAATCCAATTACTCGCGATGTTGCAGTAACTGCAAGTGCGCTAGCCACTTTGCAGATCGAATCGAATGGTCGCGCCGTATGCGGAATCGGTCGCGGCGATTCATCGGCTGCCCATATCGGCAAGAAACAAGCAACCGGTGAGCAATTGGCTTTCTACGCCAATTCAATTCGAACCTATATTGCTGGCGGCACAGTCGATCGCGATGGCACTCAATCAGCAATGCGTTGGATCAAACCTGGCGATGTTCCACCAGTGCCAATTGATATTGCTTGCACTGGCCCAAAAACAATCGAACTTGCCGCCGATGTGGCTGATCGAGTTTCATTCGCAGTTGGCAGCGCGCCAGAGCGTTTGCAATGGGCCATGGATATTTTTAATGCACGCATGGCAGTTAACGGTCGTGATCGCAGTTCAGTAAATGTTGGTGCTTACATCAATTTGGTTTGTGATCCAGATGAACAGCGCGCAGTTAATTTGGCGCGCATGGTAACCGGAATGGTTTCGCACTTTGCCGGCATGAAAGCTTCGCCAACTGAGCATTTGCCTGAGCAAATCAAAGGTATCGCCGAGAAAATGAAATCAGATTACGACATGAAACATCATGCTCAAGATGCTGGCTCACACTTAAACATGATTGATGACGAATTTGTGCGCTGGATGGCAATTTGTGGTCCAGTTGATTTATGCGTTGAAAAGCTCAGTAAGTTAATTGATATGGGCTTAGAGCACGTATACCTACTAGGTGGCTCGCCATATGCCGAACCACATGGCAAGCGAATTACTGGCGTTGTAGATATGTCCGAACTTTTTGCAGCCGAGGCTATGCCTCAAATTCGAAAGGCATATGCAAACGTTTAATTCTTTGAAATAAAAAGCGGGAGTGACCAATCGGCCACTCCCGCTTTTCTATTTACTTTTTTATTGCCAAATTACTTGGCGTTATTTGTGCACCAGTTAGCCCAAGTTAGATCAGCACCAGCGGTGCCTTTGCCCTTGAGTTGACTGTTAAAGAAGGCAGACCATGAAGTCTGGTTCTTCCATAGTGGAATGAAGCGATCTGCTGATGCGCCAGGTGCGACCGGCGCAGTTGCAGGTGCATATTGATACTGGGCATCGGTAGCAACTACTGCATCACGTAACCACTTCTCAACTTTGCTCCAGGTAGATAGCGTCCAGGCACGTGCGTGATAGATCGCGTGGATTCCGGTAGCTGCTTCACCAATGCAGGTAAATGGTGGCATTGGTGAGACGCGAGCCCATGAGTTATAGAACGGTGCTGGTCCTGATGGAACACGTGCTTCGCCGGCTGCATTCTTAGGCAACATGCGCATTTGTCCTGGCTTTGAGATCCAGAAATCAAATGCTTCTAGACCTGTGTAGCGAGCAGTTGTTCCAGTGAACTTATCTGAAGCGCGTGATGTGTAACCAGTTGCAAAACCAAATGGATCTTTGATTCCGTAACGGCCATCATCATCTAGTCCGTAGTTAAGTGGAATATCAGATATGAATACCTTGGTGCCATCACCCAATGTTGTAGGTGCACCAACTGCGCCTTCAACTTGGAATGCGGTGCCTATAGCAGCTGGAACTCCATATAGAACGCCACTCTTAACTCGGTAAACGCTGTTAACTGTGTCATTAAGAATTGGAACTACTGGATAAGTTTTTCCATCGTAGGCACTCTTCCAAGTTGTCAGAATCTTGGTTGGGTCATTTGGGTCGGTGTAGTAAAGAATTTCGCGGGAAACTAAATAGATATATTCACCGTTGCGAACTAATTTACGAACGTTGTAGCCTTCAAGGTTCCAAAGTTTTGCACCTTGGCGCAAACCTGGAGCAACGGGGCCACCACCAGGAACTTGTGCATAAACAGTTCCACTAATGCGGAAATACATTTCTTTACCATCCGGGCGACCGGCATACTGCAGTGCTAGTTTTTGATCATCACTCTTAATTGTTAAATAAAGTGCACCA
Source organism: uncultured Actinomycetes bacterium (assembly GCA_903922325.1). GTDB lineage: Bacteria > Actinomycetota > Actinomycetes > Nanopelagicales > Nanopelagicaceae > Planktophila. The sequence continues at coordinate 4,450 of CAIXTG010000054.1, read as the reverse complement.
ACAGTGCCATCATCAGCACTTGCTTGCGCAGGGATTGAAATAAGACCGGCTACGAGAGCGGCGCTTAATCCAATTACTTTGAACTTTTTCATAAAGTCTCCTCCTCAAGAGAACGCTCAAAGAACGTTGAGAAGTAGATAACTCTTAGAAGTTGCTGAAAGCAATCACCTCAAGGCGGTGAATTGGTTTGACGCTCAGTTTTGTTCCGCTATGCGAAATGGCAGAACTGAACTAGGGGCCAACCTTAGGCTTTGGCTGGAACCCCAAAGTGATAACCCGTGGCTTCATTTAAATGTAGTTCGCGAATCTTTAAGTCGCCAGCCATTTGTTTAATCGCAGCATTAGATTTCTTAAGTACAAATGCCCGGTTCTCATCGGCGCCCATTTCCATCTCCATTGCAGCAGAGTGGTTACGCGCAATGATGCGTTCGTTAAGTGGCTTTTGAATTCGATGGAATTCAGCTAGAGCTAACTTCACAGCTTCTGGGTTACCAATATCTTCAGGCGAAGGAATTAACGGAATTAGCGCTTTTAGGCTAGCAATGCCCATATTTAAACCTTGACCACGTGCTGGGTGAATTGCATGTGCTGCATCGCCAATTAAAACCACATTACCAATGGCGTATTCAATTGCATGAATCATGCGCACTGGATAAAACCCAGCTAGTTCTAATTCGCTATCAGCTAATTCTGGTGCGATGCTGCCAATAATCTTTTGGCGATCTTCATTAGTAGATTTCTTCCACCACGGAATACCTTCATCGGCAACTGGCATAGTTACTTTAATTCTGCCATCCATGCGTTGCTGAATTACTAGCTGGCCATTATCCCCGGCATATCTGAAGAAGTAATTATCTGGCGAAAGCGATGCTGGTCGATCGGTGAAGAACGCGACCATCGGATGTGTATATGGATGTTCAAAACATGGCACTCGTAATTTTTCGCGCACCGTAGATGAAGCACCATCGCAAGCAATAACCATATGTGCACTTATTTGAACTTCATCGCCCTCGCGATTTGTGGCCAGAACATTAGTCACATTTCCATCGGTAACTTCAAGATCTTTTACCGAATAAGGCTGCAACAGAACAAAGCCTGGATCAGTCTTTGCAAAGTTCATAAAAGTTGGCGTAATTAGCTCGTGGTTTATAACTAAGAAGTAAGGGTAAGGAATTCCCATTTCGGTGTATTCAGCTGACAATAAAGTTTCGCCATCGGATGATCTAAATTGATGGCCGATTCGTTTAGTGGCACCGGCAGCAAAGAAATGCTCGAGAACTCCCCATTCGGCAATTGCTTCAACGTTAACTGGGGAAATGTGATCGCCGCGCGATGTATCTAGTGGGCCACCAGTTCCTTGATCAATACAGATAACTCGGTGGCCTGAGTTAACAAGAGCTGCACCCATAGCGGATCCAGAAACACCGCCACCGATGATTAAAATATCTGCAAACATTTTCATGTATTTATTTAAGCGGAAAAACTAAGAACGGCAACATTTAGGACGTGGGTTAACACTCACGCCAGCGTTAGAAATGGAACGCTATCTCTCGTTCTTGCCATCTTCGAATCCGCGAAGATACCCACGCCTTTCTGCCATTTCGGCTCCGAGCCCGAACATATCTTCTTCAGGTGGACGCACTACTGATCGGGCACCTGGGCCATCTTCGACAGTTACATATTGCGACAAACCTCGAACCAGCACAACTGGAATCTGGGCTAACTTTCCTTTTACTAATTCCGCGGCGCTCGCAATTTCATCAGCAACAGCTGTTACTGATTGCTCAAGAGTTCGCCCTGCTGCATCTTTCTGGCCGCGATAATCAAGCAGTGTTGTAACGCCTGCTACACCGATTGCATTATCTGTTAACCCTAAGCGCCAAGCTCGACCCATTGTGTCGGTAATGATTACACCGATTGGTTTAGCAATTTTTTCAAATTCGGCACGTAAGTTACGCGCACTTAAATCGCTATCGATCGGTAACTTAAGAATCATTCCCTTGGGTGCATTAGATGCATCGACACCTGCTGCAGCCATGATCAGGCCATGTTTGGTTTCCACAATTTTCGTTGTCCCGCGCTGAGCAATAACTCGAACAGTTTCTTCATCAATAATTGCTTCGCGGGTTTGGCTCGGAACCATTTGTCCTTCGGCTTTGCTAATAACTTTACTGGTTACCACCAAGATGTCATGGGCTTGCAATCCTGGGCCAGCTAATACCGCCTCGAGAATTAGGGCAGCCAAATCATCGCCTGGATTAATCTCGGGAATACCTTTGATTGGAAATACGCTGAACTCGCTGGTCATCGCGTCATCCCTATCGCTCGCATTGCAATCTCTTTCGCAGCCTGGTCATCAGTCATCAATAATGGTGCACTCTCGCACTTAATTCCTAAATTTGTAATGGCTGACACTTGCTCATCATCGGTATCTGCAATTAACCAAGCATCAAGTAAGTCGCCGTACTGAGCGGCCACACTGGTGGCACTGGTTTCTAAGCCAAGTGCGGTCAAACATTTATCTGCCATTCCTAGAACTGGATTGCCGCCAATAATTGGTGAAACACCTACTACTGGTGCACTGGCAGCCATGATGGCCGCACGAATACCTGGAATTCTTAGGATCATTCCGATTGAAACTATTGGATTACTTGGCGGCAGAATAATCAGGTCAGCTTGTGCGATTGCATCTAGCACGCCTGGTGCTGGCTTAGCAGTCTCTGCACCAATTAACTCAAATCCAGTAGCTGGCAGGGCAGCGCGATGTTTAACCCACCACTCTTGAAAATGGATTTGCTGCCCATCAGTTAACTGAACTTGAGTCTGTACAAAATCATTTGTGGCTGGCATTAAATTCAGGCCGATCCCCCACTTGGCGCATTGCAATTTCACAATCTCGCTAAGTTCAATGCCGTTGTTTAATAAATTGGTTCGATAGATGTGGGTTGCATAATCTTTATCGCCCAAGTTAAACCATTGCTCTTCACCTAAATAGTGCGCCAACTGTTGCTGCACCACCCAAGTTTCATCTTTGCGACCCCAGCCTCGAACCAAATCTGACTCACCAGCTAAGTTATAAATAACCGAATCTAAATCAGGACAGATTCGCAGGCCATGCATGTTTATATCGTCGCCATTATTTATGATTACAGAGATTTCTAAATCATCAATTAACCGTAAACCTTTTAGAAAACGGGCGCCGCCAATTCCGCCAGCTAAGGCAACTACTTTTATCGGCACACTCACAGGTACGATAATAGAGTGAATAGCGCTAGCAACCCCAATGATTCATGGCAGGTATTCCTGCCCCTGAAACAGTTTGCTGCAGGTAAGTCACGTTTAAGCACTATTCCTGATGATTTTAGAGTTTCGCTAATAAAAGCCATGGCAGTTGACTTAATTGATGTATTGCTTCAAGTGCCCCACATCTCGAGCATCACAATTGTCGGCGTAGCTCATCAAGAGTTAAGCAACTCGGCAAATCCACGTTTGAGATCATTTCCAATTTCGCAACCAGTTGATATTAACTCTGATTTGCAGTTGGCCATCGGTGATTCAAAACGAATCGCAATTTTCTTGCCCGATCTACCAAGTGCGAAAGCAGCTGAAATTTCAGAAGCACTTGAATTAGCTAGTACTCACCGCACCTCATTTATTGCCGATCAGAATTCAATCGGAAGTACCGCCTTTTTTAGTACGGTCGGGAAAGTTGCGACTCATTTCGGCGCTAACTCAGCAGCCGCCCATCGCAGCGCTCAGGCCATCGAGCTAATCGACCCAATGTTTAAGGGAATTAAAGCCGACTGCGATGATTGGTCTGATTTATTGGCAATAGATACCAGCGATTTAGGTCACGCGACGCGAGCATTAATGGAACATCATCTGCAAAATTAGCAATCGCCCTTTAGGATTCTGCACATGACTGAAACTACTGAACTTTATCCGGGCAAAGAACTTAAATCGTTAACTATTGGCATTATCGGTGGCACTGGCGCCCAAGGCACTGGCCTGGGTTACCGATTAGCCAAAGCCGGCTTTAAGGTTGTTTTAGGTTCACGCGATGGCGCAAAAGCAGTCACAACTGCCGCCGAAGTTGGCCACGGAATTACAGGTGCTAGCAATGTTGAATGTGCTGCGCAATCTGATTTAGTAATCGTCGCTGTGCCATGGGATAGTCATAAAGACACCCTAACTTCGCTAAAAAGTGAGTTAGCTGGCAAAGTAGTTATCGATTGTGTTAACCCAATGGGCTTTGATGCCGGTGGTGCATTCCCATTAGCAGTTGAAGAAGGCAGCGCATGTGCGCAAGCACAGGGCATATTGAGTGAAAGTCATGTTGTGACTGCTTTTAACCATGTATCTGCAGTTCTACTTTCAGATCAATCGCTAGCTGAAATATATATCGACATCATGGTCGTTGGTGACCACAAGCCAGCCACAGATTTAGTGC
>CAIXTG010000053.1 GCA_903922325.1 uncultured Actinomycetes bacterium | reverse complement strand
TGCGAAAACTTTCGAACTAATTAAATCGACTAAGACGCTCGGGATATTTCAAATTGAAAGCCCGGGCCAGCGCGAACTAGTTGGCAAACTCGAACCTAATACTTTTAACGATTTAATTATCGAAATCTCACTCTTTCGCCCGGGGCCAGTTAAAAGCGACATGATCACGCCATTTCTAAAAGCCAGGCATGGTTGGTCACCTGCCAAGTTAATTCATCCAAGGTTGCACGATATTTTGGCTGAAACCGAAGGCGTAGTGGTCTTTCACGAACAAGTAATCCGCATCATTGCTGAAATGGCCGGGGTCTCATTGGCTCAAGCCGATGAGAAACGGCGCGCACTTGGCGATCGCGATGGCCAGCAAGAAGTCTGCGATTGGTTCTTTCCGGCTGCCACCGAAGCTGGTTTTGAGCTGCCGGTAATTAGCGAGGTATGGGAAGTCTTGCGCGCCTTTGCTTCCTTTGGTTTTTGTAAAGCACATGCTGCAGCTTTTGCGCTGCCCACTTATCAATCAGCTTGGCTAAAAACTCATTACCCAGCAGCTTTCTTAGCTGGTGTTTTAACTCATGACCCAGGCATGTATCCGAAGCGGTTAATTCTCGACGAGGTACGCCAATTAGGTTTAGCGATTGCGCCTCTTGATATTAATTATTCTGATCGGGTTTATCGAGTTGAAGATAAGGGCAGCGCAATTCGTATTGCACTATCTACTGTTGGCGGCATTAGTGATCGCGAGATCGAAAGCATAATTGCAGCCCGGCCATATGTTGATCTAGCAGATTTCTTCCGTCGCTCTGGAGCAGCGATGCCGACGATCGAATCCCTAATTCTTACTGGGGCTTTCGATGCAATACATAATTTAGATAGCACCGAACTAAATCGCCGTGACCTCTTATTACATTTAAGTGATCTGCAGCAAGGGCCAGTTCAAGCAATCTCGGGATCGCAATTAACTTTCGGTTTCGCACCCCCTGCACTAATTCCAAGTGGTCTGCCTGAACTACTTGAGAGTGAAAAAGTGCAACATGAGGTAGAGCGCCTAGGCATGGATGTAACGCATCATATGATCGAGTTCTACGGCGAGTTCCTAAATGCAATTGGCGCAGTTCGCTCATCTGAACTTTTAAAACAACGTTCCCGAACTTCAATCTTGGTTGCCGGCGTTAAAGTAACTTTGCAGACACCGCCAGTTAGATCAGGCAAGCGAGTAATTTTCTTAACACTCGACGATGGTTATGGTTGCAGCGATGCGACCTTCTTTCCGGATGCCCAAACTGATTACGCAGGCACGCTTTATAACTCGCAATTGTTATTAGTCCGCGGTGAAGTGCGACGAACTGGCGCTAGGGGAGTATCGCTACGCGCCGATGCTGCTTGGTCGCTATCTGATGTCTATAGCCAATGGTTATCTAATAAGGTGGCGATATGAGCAGCGAGCCAGAGGCAACGGCGACGATTCTCCATGTTGATATGGATGCTTTCTATGCCTCAGTTGCTGAGCGAGATGACCCATCACTACGCGGCAAGGCTGTTGTAGTTGGGGCAGGGGCTCGCGGTGTTGTGTTGTCAGCAAATTACGCAGCTCGTAAATATGGAATACGAGCCGCAATGCCAGTTGGTCGCGCTAAGCGAATGGCACCACATGCAATTTTCGTAACTCCAGATCACTCGCGATACTCCGAAGTTTCAGCGAAAGTAATGGAGATCTTTGATTCATTCACGCCTCTAGTCGAACCAATTTCACTCGATGAAGCTTTCCTTGATGTAACAGGTGCTCGCAAATTACTAGGTACTGGTCGCGAGATTGCAGTTGAAATTCGCCGTCAAGTTGAAGCCAGCGAAGGCATTACTTGTTCAGTTGGTATTGCACCATCTAAGTTCATTGCCAAGTTAGCATCGGGTCATTGCAAACCAAATGGAATTCTAGAAATTCCAGCCGATCGCATTTTAAATTT